>NZ_RZQT01000178.1:0-9984 GCF_003998485.1 Mesorhizobium sp. M7A.F.Ca.CA.001.04.2.1 | reverse complement strand
GGGAACTGCGGCAGCTGTTGGAGGATGAACCCGCTTCCCCACCGATGATGGCGTTCGAGCCAGGGGAACTGCGGCAGCTGTTGGAGGATGAACCCGCTTCCCCATCGATGATGGCGTTCGAGCCAGGGGAACTGCGGCAGCTGTTGGAGGATGAACCCGCTTCCCCATCGATGATGGCGTTCGAGCCAGAGGAACTGCGGCAACTGTTGGAGGATGAACCCGCTTCCCCACCGATGATGGCGTTCGAGCCAGGGGAACTGCGGCAACTGTTAAATGAGCCTGCCTCCACTTGGGCACAAATCAATTCGACCCCACATGCGCGAGCGGACGGTGTTCATCAGCCAGCCCAGGCGCCCCTGGCTCCCTGAACGCAGAAGATAACTTTGCGGAGGAGCGATCACGCAACTGTCGTCGGCGCCGGGCCTCAGGGTGAATGGAGAGGATGGTGTCGCGTGAAGGCGCAACACGCGTGCTGACCGACCTGCATACGTAGGAAGTCGTTCATTGCTCCCAAATCGTATGTGAGGAACATTCCTGTCCCGGCTGCGCCGCGCGATGCTAGGTCGCGTTGTTCAGCGGGTCAAGCCGATGACACCTACGAAGCTACTGATCGGGCAGATCGCCGTTGTGTGCGCAATTGTCATTATCGGCGTATGGACGGCAACCCAATGGTGCGCTCAAATGCTGACCTACCAGACGCCTCTCGGCGCACCATGGTTTCTCTTCGCCGGCTGGCCAATCTACAAGCCGTGGAAGCTGTTTGAATGGTGGTTCCACTTCGATGCTTATGCGCCGGAGGTCTTCGACAAAGCCGGTACGCTTGCAGGCGCCAGCGGATTCCTGGGCTGTGCCGCCGCAATCGCAGGCTCGCTTTTGCGCGCGCGACAGCGCGGGTCGGTTACGACCTATGGGTCTTCACGGTGGGCCACGACTCATGAGGTCGAGACGGCAGGGTTGTTACGGCCGGCGGGCGTTTTCCTCGGTAGGCTGAACGATCGCTATCTGCGCCATGACGGCCCGGAGCACGTCATGGCATTTGCGCCGACGCGTTCGGGCAAGGGCGTGGGGCTGGTTGTTCCAACGCTACTTTCCTGGACCGGGTCTGCCATCATTCATGATATAAAAGGCGAAAATTGGCAGTTGACCTCCGGCTGGCGGTCGAAATTCTCGTACTGCCTTCTGTTCAATCCGACCGACCCGAGATCGGCACGCTACAACCCGCTGCTGGAGGTGCGCAAAGGCCCAGATGAGATCCGGGACGTTCAAAACATCGCCGACATCCTCGTCGATCCCGAGGGCGCGCTGGAGCGACGGAACCACTGGGAGAAGACCAGCCATTCACTTCTAGTTGGCGCCATTTTGCACGTGCTCTACGCTGAAGAGGACAAGACGCTTGCCCGCGTCGCCACCTTCCTGTCGGACCCGCAACGCTCGTTTGCCGCAACGCTACGGCGGATGATGACGACAAACCATCTCGGGACGGGGCATAACCCTCAGGTCCATCCCGTAGTGGCCTCGGCGGCCCGCGAACTCCTGAACAAGTCGGAAAACGAGCGCTCAGGCGTCCTCTCGACCGCCATGTCCTTTCTCGGGCTTTATCGTGATCCAACGGTCGCGGCGGCCACTTCGTCCTGCGACTGGCGCATCGCTGACCTAGTGGATGGAGAGCGACCGCTGTCGCTCTATCTGGTCGTGCCGCCTTCGGATATCTCGCGCACCAAGCCTTTGGTGCGACTGATCTTGAACCAGATCGGCAGGCGGTTGACGGAGCGTCTGGAGGGGGACCCGAAGAAGAGCCGTAAGCATCAGCTGCTCATGATGCTGGACGAGTTTCCGGCGCTCGGTCGCCTCGACTTCTTCGAAACGGCGCTCGCCTTCATGGCAGGTTATGGCATTCGCTCCTATCTGATCGCACAATCTTTGAACCAGGTTTCAAAGGCCTATGGCGAGAACAATGCTATTCTCGACAATTGCCACGTGCGAATTGCCTTTTCCTCCAATGACGAACGCACGGCCAAGCGCATCTCGGATGCCCTCGGCACCGCAACCGAACTTAGGTCGATGCGCAACTATGCGGGCCATCGGCTTGCGCCCTGGCTTTCACATGTCATGGTGAGCCGCCAGGAAACCGCGCGCCCGCTCCTGACGCCAGGCGAGGTGATGCAATTGCCGCCGTCAGACGAATTGGTCCTGGTTTCTGGGTTGCCGCCGATCCGCGCCAAGAAGCTGCGCTATTATCAGGATCAGAATTTCACAGATCGGGTGCTGCCTGCGCCGGTGCTGCACGACGGACCCTATGCGGACTGCCCTGCATCACGCCCGGACGGCTGGACTGGACAAGTGTGCAGCGTCGATAGCCGACTTGCTGCGGACGAGGAAAGCGCCGACGCGCCAGTTGAAGACGAGGGAGGCGTTCAGCAGCAACGCCATCCAAGCCTGCCCGAAGAAGACGTTGTTGTCTCTCAAGAGCCCGATCAGGCCGATCTGTACAAGCCCGCAGACGATGACAGCGAAGCGCTCGCGGACAAGCGTGTCATGGATCGGATTTCCACTGCGGCCCGCGCCTACGGTATCAACGAGGGCAGGGGCGACGATGTCATTCCCGGCTTCTGAAGTCCGCTGAGTTGCAGAGCGCACCTCAGCGTAGATAACGGCCATAAGCAATTTTGAGCGTCTGGCCGATGCTTCTCCCGTCGCCGGCGCAACGCCGGGCCGTCGGAACGAGCCGCATGAAGCCGCACCGCATTCGCCATCAGTTTCTGCTTGAGCCGGAGCTCAGCGAGAAACTGGACAACCTCAGTCGCGATCCGTCAACGACCAAATCAGCGATCGTGGCGAAGGCGATCGAGGCGTTCATCGAGCGGCGTGGCGAGAGCGAGTTCGATCGGCGCTACGGCGTAAGGCTTGACCGGCTCTCCCGCGATCTTGCCCACGTCAGGCGCGATTCCGAGGTGATCCTGGAGAGCCTGGCGCTCTTCATCCGCTTTTCGATCACCCTTCACGCCCACACGCCGGTCCCGGATCGATCAACGCAGGCTATTGCCCAAGAGCGTTTCGAGAAATTCGTTGAGAAGGTCGGCCGCCAGATCGCTTCCGGCAAAAAGTCGCTTAGCAAAGACAATGGTGGGGGAGGGGAAGGATGAGCTCTCATCCCGAGGCCGACCACCGGCGGCGTGTCATGCTGCGCACCGCCATGGGTCCGGCAATCACCGAAGCCCTGGCCGATCCGTCCGTCATCGAGGTGATGGTCAATCCCGACGGCGCGCTGCGACTCGACCGGTTAGGCGAAGGTCGGGTCGATACCGACGTTCACATGCACCCGTCCGAGGCAGAACGTATCATCCGCCTGGTTGCTTCGCACGTGCGCGCCGAGGCGCACGCCGACAACCCGATCGTCAGTGCCGAATTGCCGTCTGGCGAACGCTTCGAAGGCCTGCTGCCACCTGTGGTGTTGGCGCCATGTTTTGCCATCCGCAAGCCCGCCGCGAAAGTCTACACCCTGGCCGACTATGTTGCCGAACGCATCATGCTGCCGCTGCAGGCCGATGCGCTGAAAAAGGCCGTCCGCGAGCGGCGCAACATGCTGATCGCCGGCGGCACTTCCTCGGGGAAGACAACACTCGCCAACGCTCTGCTGGCTGAAGTCGCCGAATGCGACGATCGGGTGATCCTGATCGAGGACACACGCGAACTGCAGTGCGCGGCCAGGGACTGCGTTGCCCTGAGAACAAGGCGGGGCTCGGTCACCCTTGCCGATCTCGTGCGCTCGACGCTGAGGCTCAGGCCGGACCGCATCATCGTGGGCGAGGTGAGGGGCGCGGAAGCGCTCGACATGCTGAAGGCATGGAACACCGGGCACCCAGGCGGCATCGCTACCGTACACGCCAATTCCGCGCGCTCGGCTCTCTATCGCATTGAGCAACTCGCCCAGGAAGCCGTGGTCACCGTTCCCCGCCGGCTCATCGCTGAGGCGATAGATCTGATCGTCTTCATAGCGGGACGCGGCTCGTCGCGCCACATCGACGCAATCGCCGAGGTCACCGGTCTCGACGGCAGCGGCGATTACGCCGTTGCCCCGCTCACGCTTTCGCAACTCCAGCAGCTTTGAAAGGCCTTCCTCATGCGCAAGAAGCTTCGCTTTCTTTCGTCCACAGCGCTCGCGTTTCTTATCACGGCCCCGGTTTATGCCGCCGGCTCAGGCATGCCGTGGGAGCAGCCGCTGCAGCAGATCCTGGAGTCCGTCCAGGGACCGGTCGCCAAGATCGTTGCGGTCATCATCATTATCACCACCGGCCTGACGCTTGCCTTCGGCGACACCGCCGGTGGTTTTCGGCGCCTGATTCAGATCGTCTTCGGTCTGTCGATCGCCTTCGCGGCATCGAGCTTCTTCCTCTCCTTCTTCTCCTTCGGTGGTGGGGCGCTCGTCTGATGGCCGCCGGGGAGCAGCATATCGAGGGCTTCGCAGTACCGGTCCACCGGGCGCTGACCGAGCCGATCCTGCTCGGCGGGGCTCCGCGCGCGGTGGCGATCCTCAACGGTACAGTGGCCGCGGCCATTGGCTTCGGCTTGCAGCAATGGATTGCTGGTCTGGTGCTTTGGATCGCAGGCCACTCGTTAGCGGTGTTTGCCGCAAGACGCGATCCGGACTTCGCCAGCGTGCTTGTGCGCCACCTACGTCTGAAGGGGTGGCTTGCATGCTGAACCTTTCGGAATATCGAAGCAAAGCCGACCGGCTTGCCGACCATCTACCCTGGGCTGCCTTGGTTGCGTCCGGCATCGTGCTCAACAAGGACGGCAGCTTTCAGCGGACGTTGCGGTTCCGCGGCCCGGATCTCGAAAGTGCGACGGAGGCTGAACTCGTCGGCATTTGCGCCCGGGCGAACAATGCTCTCAGACGCCTTGGCTCTGGCTGGGCATTGTTCTTTGAGGCCGAGCGCACAGAAGCGCTGGGCTATCCGAACTCGCATTTTCCTGACGCCGCGTCGTGGCTGGTCGACGAAGAACGCCGCGCTGCTTTCGAGGGGAAGGTAGCGCACTACGAGAGCCGCTATCATCTGACCTTGGTGTTTATGCCACCGCCGGACGCCCAGGCGCGCGCAGAAAGCACGCTCGTCGACTCTCATTATTCCCGAGGAGAAAGAGACTGGCGCCAGGATCTGGCGAGGTTCCGTGACGAGACCAACCGCGTGCTCGATCTCTTCTCGGGTTTCATGTCCGAAGTACGCGTCCTCGATGATGCTCAGACGTTGACCTACCTCCACGGCACGATTTCGCCTCGTCGCCATCCTATCATGGCCCCGGAAACGCCGATATATCTGGATGCAATCCTGGTCGATGCGCCGCTTACCGGTGGCCTGGAGCCGATGCTTGGTGAGCAGCATCTTCGCACACTGACCATCCTCGGCTTTCCGAACCTCACCCGGCCCGGAATCCTCGATACCCTCAATCATCAGGATTTCGCCTATCGCTGGATGACGCGCTTCATTCCGCTCGAGAAAACGGAAGCCACGAAGACGCTGACGCGATTGCGCCGGCAGTGGTTTGCCAAGCGCAAGTCGATCGTGGCAATCCTACGCGAGGTCATTACCAACGAGCCGGTCCCGCTTGTCGATAGCGATGCCGACAACAAGGCGCTCGATGCCGACGAAGCCCTTCAGGCATTGGGCGGTGATCATGTGAGTTTCGGCTATCTCACCACCACCGTGACGGTGTGGGGCGAGGATCGCCAAGCCGCTGCAGAGAAGCTTCGCGCGGTCGAGCGCATCATCAATGGGCTCGGCTTCACCACGATCCGAGAAGGCGTCAATGCGGTCGAGGCTTGGCTCGGCTCATTGCCTGGCCATGTCTACGCTAACGTTCGCCAACCGCTCGTTCATACATTGAATCTTGCCCATCTCATGCCGCTGTCGTCGGTTTGGGCCGGTCCTGCGACAAACGAGCATCTCGCGAAAGTCACCCAAACCGAAGCGCCACCGCTTTTCGTTGCCGAGACCAGTGGGTCGACACCGTTTCGGCTTTCCACCCACGTCGAAGATGTCGGCCACATGCTGGTTGTTGGTCCGACCGGCGCCGGCAAGTCGGTTCTGCTTGCTCTGATTGCTCTGCAGTTCAGGCGCTACGCCGGCGCCCAGGTTTATGTCTTCGACAAAGGCAATTCGGCCCGTGCTGCAACACTTGCCATGGGTGGAGAACACCACGCGCTAGGAGCGGACGGTTCCCTTGCCTTTCAGCCACTGCGCAGCATCAACGACCAGGCTAGCCGAAGCTGGGCGGCCGAATGGATCGCCAGCCTTGTTGCCCACGAGAACGTCACCGTCACGCCGGAGGTGAAGGAGGCTATTTGGTCAGCGCTGGCCAGCCTTGCCACCGCGCCGGCGCAGGAACGCACACTGACCGGTCTTTCGGTCCTGCTTCAATCCAATGCGCTGAAGACCGCATTGATGCCCTACACGCTCGATGGTCCCTTCGGCCGCCTGCTCGATGCCGATCATGATGGGCTGGCCTTGTCGGATGTGCAGTGTTTCGAGACCGAGGAGTTAATGCACAGCCAAGGCGCTTTGCTGCCAGTGCTTACCTATCTGTTCCAGCGACTTGAGGAACGGTTCGACGGACGGCCCACGCTGATCATGCTCGACGAGGCGTGGGTCTATCTCGACAATCCGCTGTTCGCCGCCCGCATCCGCGAATGGCTGAAGGTGCTGCGAAAGAAGAACGTGTCGGTTGTCTTCGCTACGCAGTCGCTGGCTGATATCGCGGGCTCTGGCATAGCGCCGGCAATCATCGAAAGCTGCCCGCAGCGCATTTTCCTTCCCAATGATCGTGCCGTGGAACCCCAGGCGCGCACAGCCTACGAGCGCTTCGGTTTAAGCGAGCGGCAGATCGAATTGATCGCCCGCGCCACGCCGAAGCGTCAGTATTATCTGCAATCGCGCCGCGGCAACCGTCTGTTCGAGCTCGAGCTTGGCCCCATCGCTCTTGCGCTTTGCGGTGCTTCCGATCCGGCCACGCAGACTCTGATCGACAGGATCATGTCCGAAGACGGGCAAGGCAGCTTTGCCTCGCAGTTCCTGATCGCGCGCGGCCTCGATTGGGCCGGCGAACTTCTCAAGCAATTCCCTCAACCAGACAAGGAGCAATTCTCATGATGCGGCGACGCCTTCTCTCCGGCCTGATCACCGTTTCCCTGATCGCCAAGCCTATGGCCGACTATGTGCAGCCCGCCTACGCCCTTATCGTGTTCGATCCGTCCAATTATGCGCAGAACGTGCTGACGGCCGCGCGCGCATTGGAGCAGATCAACAACCAGATCCAGTCGCTGCAGAATCAGGCGACCATGCTGCAGAACATGGCGCGCAATCTTCAGCGTCTGGATTTCTCTTCCGTTGGCCAACTCACCGGTTCGCTCCATCGCATCGACGGCTTGATGGACCAGGCGAGTGGCCTCAGCTTTGATCTGGGCAAGCTTCAAGACCAGTGGCGCAGCCAATATCCGGAAAGCTACGACGCCACGATCAAAGTCAGCGATGTGGCGAGTGCTGCGCGGGAGCGTTGGCAAACCGCCATGCAGGCGTTCCGCCAGACCATGGGTGTCCAGTCGCAAATCGTCGAGAACGTCCGCGCCGACGGCGATCTGCTCGCCGATCTCGTCAACCGCAGCCAAGGGGCGGCCGGTGCGCTTCAGGCAAGCCAGGCCACCAACCAGCTGATGGCGCTTTCGACAAAACAGCAGATGCAGATCCAGACGCTGCTCGCAACGCAGTTTCGAGCTGAGGCCGAGGATGCCGCCCGCAAGGCCCAGTCAGACGAAGCCGCCCGCGAGATGACGAAGCGATTCTTGGGTACCGGCTCGGCTTATCCCGGCAATTAATCACGAGTTCATCACGACGAGAAAGGCAGCGGCATGAACGACCTTGGCGTCATCGATCGCTTCATGGAGACCTTCATCCGCTACATCGACAGCGGGTTCGGTCTGCTATCGGGCGACCTCGCCTTCCTCACTACCATTCTGATCGGCATTGACATCACACTTGCCGGCCTGGCGTGGGCGCTCGGCGACGAAACCAGCGTTCTCGGCCGGCTTGTCCGCAAGGTGCTCTATGTTGGCGTCTTCGCCTTCATTCTGAACAATTTCAAGAACCTCGCCGATATCGTTTATCGTTCTTTTGCCGGTCTCGGGATTAAGGCGTCGGCCGGCAATCTGTCGGCAGACAATCTCTTGCGCCCGGGCCGCATTGCCGCGACCGGTTTCGAAGGTGCTTGGCCAATGCTTGACCAAGCCAGTCAGCTCCTGGGCTTCCCGGAAATCTTCGGCAACGCACTGACCATCTTCGTGCTGCTGATGGCCTGGTTCCTGGTCATCATCGCCTTCTTCATCCTTTCCATCCAGCTTTTCATCACCATCCTAGAGTTCAAGCTCACCACGCTGGCAGGTTTTGTTTTGGTTCCATTCGCACTTTGGAACCGTTCAGCGTTCCTGGCCGAACGCGTGCTCGGCCATGTTATCTCGTCAGGCATCAAGGTGATGGTGCTCGCCGTCATTGTCGGTATCGGCTCCACGCTCTTCGGGGAGTTCGCTTCCGCATTGCAAGGCAAGGAGCCGGATCTTGCCGGTGCCATGTCCCAGGTACTGGGCGCACTGGCACTGCTTGGCCTTGGCATTTTTGGGCCGGGGATCGCGTCGGGTCTTGTCTCAGGCGCACCGCAGCTTGGGGCGGGCGCCGCCCTCGGCACGACCGCGGCGGCAGCGGGTGTATCACTCGTTGCTGGAGGCACAGCATTTGCTGGCGCGCGTATGGCAACCAGCGGCGGTCTCGCCGCCATCCGAGCCGGCACAACAATGGGATCGGCTGCTTCCACGTCATGGCAGATCGGGCGCGCAACCTCGCCCGACGCTGGCCTCTCCGGTGTGGCTGCTGGAATGCATGGTGTAACCAGTGCAGCTGGCGGCGCCGCTATACGCATAGCGCGATCCGCCACTGCAAGTGTTGGGCGCAACGCCGATGCCGGGCGCGATGCCGCGTGGACCGCGACCGGCGGCGCGCCGACAGCGTCAATGACCGAACGCTCTGCCGGTTCGGCCACTGTTTCGGCGCCGACGTGGGCAAGGCGCCTACGTTCTGAACAGACCGCCCGGGCAAATCGCCACGCTGCCGTGCAAGCTGTCCGAGACGGAGACCGGCCGGGAGGCAGCGCCAACCCCTCTCTCAACGACAAGGATGACTAGATGCTCTTCAAGCGACCCGTGCACCGTTACGGCAAAACACCCGAACCGGTCACGCCGTATCAAAAAGCCGCCCAGCTGTGGGACGAGCGCATCGGCTCATCTCGACTGCAGGCCAGGAACTGGCGGATCATGGCCCTTGGCTGCCTGGCCTTGGCGACCGGGCTTTCCGGCGGACTCGTATGGCAGTCGATGCAAAGCCGTGTCGTGCCTTATGTCGTCGAGGTCGATGGCTTCGGCGAGACGCACGCCGTCGCGCCGGCGATCCGGAATTATGAGCCCTCGGATGCTCAGATCGCCTGGCATCTCGGCCGCTTCATCCAGAATGTCCGTTCCGTTTCCACCGATCCGGTTTTGGTACGGCAGAACTGGTTGGCAGCGTACGACTTTGCTAGCGATCGCGCAGCGCTCTTCCTCAACGAATACGCCAAGGCGAACGACCCCTTCGGTCAGATCGGAACGCGCAGTGTTTCGGTACAGGTCACCAGCGTGGTCAGAGCCTCCGAAAGTTCATTCCAGGTCAAATGGACCGAGCAGGTGTTTGAGCGCGGAAGCCTTGCCAGCACGATGCGCTGGACTGCGATCCTCACGATCGTGATCCGCTCGCCAAGCAATACGGATCAGCTGCGCAAGAATCCGCTCGGCGTCTTCATCAATGCCATTGACTGGTCACGCGAGCTCGACAGCGCCGTCCCAGCCCCCCTTTCTCCGACGGAGTCCACCAATGAAAGGTAAAATGTCACCGATTCGTGCCGTGCTGATCC
>NZ_RZQT01000177.1:0-9987 GCF_003998485.1 Mesorhizobium sp. M7A.F.Ca.CA.001.04.2.1 | reverse complement strand
CTGTAGAGCCTGTTGCACCGGTATCACCGGTTGCTCCTGTGGCGCCGGTCGAGCCGGTTGCTCCGGTAGATCCGGTCGCACCAGTAGAGCCTGTTGCTCCAGTCGAGCCAGTCGAGCCGGTTGCTCCAGTAGAGCCGGTGGCACCGGTCGCGCCCGTGGCACCTGTCGAGCCCGCACCCGTGGCGCCGGTCGCGCCGGTCGCTCCGGCGGGTCCGGTCGCGCCTACTTGACCTGTGGTGGCGATAAAAGAAGCGGTATCAAAGAAATTGCCATTATCGCCATTATTAGCAAGCACGGGTGTAAAACTATAACCTCCTACAACCGGGGAAAGCGTGCCGTATAATTTGAAATTGCTGTCATAAACGAAATAAATATCAGTAGTGTTGGGGATCGTTATGGTCGCAGAAAAGTCATTTATTAAACCGCCCTGGTTTGCAGATGGTAGCTGAAAGCTACCAACGACTGTATCATCCGCACGATTAAGCGCCGGATTAGTCGGCGGAGCCACGTGAGTATCCACTACATAATACGTGTTAACAGCCGAAGAGCTGCCGCCGGCAGTTATGTCCCCACTGAGTGTGAGATCAGCCGCAAGCACCCCCGAGTAGCTGGCCACGCCAGCCGAAGTCATTGGAGGCAAGGGCGTGGACGAGCCTACGCGTGAGGATATCTCCCAGGAGCCGCCCAGGGCGGCCGCGCCAATCAGCGACCCGGACGCGAGAACGTCCGCGCCTACTGCCTCTTCCAGCGCCTCTATGAAGGCTTCGCCCGTATCCCCCGATGCCGTTTCGCAGCTCCACAGCCGCAGCTCGCCGTCCTTGGCAAGCGCACGGCCGATTGCGGCAAGATCCTCGGCCTCTTCCTGCAATGTAGTTGATGACCACTCCCCTGCTGTGAAGCCGACACGCCCAGACCCACCATGTGCGATAACGTGCACCGCATCGAGCCCTGCGTGCCCTGCGAGCGCGGCAGCGATCTGCCGCGCCGCCGGTCGGCGGCCGTTGAGCACAATCGCTTGAACCTCGGGTCGCACGCTGCCGAGAATCGCCTGGAGGTCGGAAACTGAAGGATCGACAAAAAGAACTTCAGAGGCACGGGCCATGACTGGCTCCTGTTGGCTTCGAACTCAATTCACCGGCAGCCACTCACTGGCCTAGCCGGCAAGTGCTGCGACCAAAGAGATTTACCTCCCGGACGGCCCGACGGCGCCGTGGGGACGTTCCACGACTGGCGTCTCCACGCGGAGGAAGTTGGCGACCTGGAAGTTCCCGCCTTCATCAAACGTCCCAATGGCAAGCGAGCCGGCGGTGCTTGGGACTTTGACGGTGAGGGCGACAGCGAGGCTTCGCTTGGCGGCTCTGGGAAGAACGACCTGACCGACAATAGCGCTCTTGGCCGTGTCCAGAATGAAATAATTTACATTTTCAATCGTGTCGCCGATCGGCAAAATGCCTCGAACGGTGACTTCCATAGCCGCAAATCCTGCCGTGAAGCTCATCATCTTCTCCTTGGTCGCCGGCGGCCGGGCCGCAGCTTCTCTTGGTCGTACCTTAGATTTCAATCGCTGGTTCAATGGCTGCAGAGCGCGGGCGCCCGGTGAGGCCGGTCGCGCGCATTGCCGCATTGCGGGCAGGTCTAAGAGACGGGTGCGCAAGGCTTGGCAGCCTCTTCGTGCCGCTCGATCGGATGGCGCCCCAGTTGTCTTCGCCCAGGTGAGTGAGGCGTCCAAAGGACACCGAGGAATACCCATCAATCGCTGGGTAATCCGTGCTGTTGGCCAACTGCGGGTAATTCAGGCGTTGTTCTACGCCTAAGCCTGCGTCACGGCCCCATCGACTCGTACACGGTATCACCCCAACCATGGTCACTCCCGTCACGCGTGTCGCCGATTTCTCGACGACGACTAACGAGGGAACCAACTGCTTGCGGGGGGAACATCAGATTTGGGAAAACGCCGGCCTTGAGTTCAAGGCCGTACAACGTCTGCTCTTGCACGTCACCACACACTTGCCACGCCCTCACGCACGAAGTGACTTGCTCCAGACACTCTCCTGGCTTCGCAGACGCAGCCCAACAGGCCCTCTGCCCGGTTCGCGGGAACCCTCTCAACACAAGACATTAGTAAAATCTAAAATTAGCAACTTGTAAATAACCAAGTTAACAATTTATTAATTGTGGACCATGAGTAACTACTTTCGGTCGACATCAAATGGCGCGCATGGGCCGAACGCATCGAAAAATCCGAGGCTTAAGGGTGCCCTCTGGTTCGCGTCGAACCCTCGATGTCGCGGCGGAATTTGCGCCTCAGCGATTGGGTCGACGGGAAATTCTGTTCTTAACCCTCTGGTCCCGAGCGACCGCAAGACCCTTGCTGCGACGGAAAGCGCTGGCTAAACAATGGACGGGTTGAGGCAGCACTTGGCTGTGAAGGGGCAATCGTTCTTTGCAACAAAGGTCATGCAAATGGCCAAGGCGGCGGGGTGATGCATGAGATATAAAGCCGGACAAAGGCGCAGGAATTCCCTTCAACAATTTCCAGCAGCGTGTAACGAACGTCGCTCCGCCAAGGGATTAGCATGAGCACCATCGGCCTGTGCATGATCGTCAAGAACGAGGCAAAGGTCATCTTGCAATGCCTCGCCAGCGCCCTTCCTCTCGTTGACTACGTGCTCGTCATCGACACGGGTTCCGAGGACGGCACGCAGGACGTCATCCGTACCTTCCTGACCCTTCACAATGTCAAAGGCACAGTCATCGACGAGCCTTGGCGGGACTTTGCGTACAACCGTACCTTTGCCCTTGACCGCCTGCGTGAAGTCGAGACGGTCGACTACGCCATGATCATCGACGCCGACGACGTCGTGGTCCAAGACGCTGACTTCGATCCGATCGCGTTCAAGTCGAACATGGAACACGATCTCTACGACGTCGAGGTGTCCCATGGGGGCATTTCGTTTTATCGCCCGCAGATTTGCCGCAACCGGCTTCCCTTCTCCTTCAAGGGCGTGCTGCACGAATATCTCGAGGCCCCTCCCGGCCATCTCACACGCGAGACCGCCAAGGGTTTTCGCGTGGCGACGGGGCGTGGCGGAGCACGCAGTCAAAACCCGCGAAAGTACCAGGACGACGCGACGGTTCTTGAAAGCGCGCTTGCTACGGAGACCGACCCGTTCCTTATTTCGCGATACACCTTTTATCTGGCGCAGAGCTATAGGGATTCCGGAGAACGTGAAAAATCGCTGGCAAACTATCTGAAGCGCGCCGAGCTGGGCTTCTGGGACGAGGAAATCTATGTCAGCCTGCTCGAAGCGGGCAATCTCATGGCAGCGCTGGGACGGCCATTCGACGAGGTCGTTGCAATCTTTGAGCGTGCGACGCAGGCCGTTCCCGCCCGCGCTGAAGCTCTTCACGCCGCGAGCCTCTATTGCCGCACCCAGGGCCGGAACGCGGAGGGAGCGGAATTTGCGCGTCGAGGGCTCGACCTTGCGCAACCCCCCGGACTTTTCATACAGCCTTGGGTCTACGATTACGGATTGCTCGACGAATTTGCCGTCAATGCCTACTGGACAGGCGCTTACCGGGATTCACTCGACGCCTGTCTGAAATTGCTCGCCAGCGAAAAATTGCCGGCGGAAATGGCGAAGCGCGTGGTGGCCAACGCGCGTTTCGCCACTGACAAGCTTCCGGTGCATGAACCGTCGAATCTCGGGGCGTTCGGGACAGAGAGCTTGATCGATCAGCACAAGCTTATCCGGCAGCGTTCGCTGCGGTCGCGCCTGAAGGGTTCACCGCGCATCCTGATTGCAATCCTGGCAAAGCAGAAGGAACCGGCACTGCCGCTTTACCTCGAGTGCATCGAGGCGCTCGACTACCCGAAGGCATCGATCGTCCTATACATCAGGACAAACAACAATACCGACAGGACCGAGCATATACTGCGCGAATGGGTAGAGCGCGTGGGTCACCTCTATGCGGCGGTCGAAATCGACGCCTCGGACGTCGTCGATCGTGTTGAGCAGTTTGGCGAGCACGAATGGAATGAGACGCGCTTCAGGGTGCTTGGCCGAATCCGCAACATAAGTCTGCGGAAAACGCTCGAGCACGGCTGCGATTTCTATTTCGTGGCCGACGTCGACAATTTCGTGCGATCGGCCACGCTGCGAGAACTTGTCGCGCTTGATTTGCCAATCGTCGCGCCTCTGCTTCGCTCTATCTCGCCGGGCCAATATTATTCGAACTTTCATGCCGAGATCGATGCCAACGGGTATTATTTGCAGTGCGATCAGTATGGTTGGGTGCTCAACCGCCACGTGCGCGGCGCCATCGAGGTGCCGCTCGTGCATTGCACATATCTTGTCCGGGCTGACGTGCTGACCGAACTGACATACGAGGACGGCACATCGCGGTACGAGTACGTTGTCTTTGCTGCCAGCGCCAGGAAGGCCGGAATCGTCCAGTATATGGATAACCGACAAGTCTATGGCTACATCACCTTTGGCGATGGCCAATACCATGTGAGTGATGGCATCGAGCGGGCTCGAGCGCTGTTGCATGGTGCGGGCGATACCTCCGCATTCACTGCCGCCACACCCTCTGTCTCCGGGACGATGCCAGCCCGGCCTGTCGAGCCGACGGGTTCCCCGAAAATTCACCTGATAAACCTAGACCGCAGCGTCGAGCGCTGGAGCAGGTACCAAAGTAACAACTGGCATTTATTGCACAATACCGTTCGCGTATCAGCCGTTGACGGCACTTCTCTCGACAGGGAGGCGCTCATCAAGGAAGGTCTGATTACCAGTGATTGTCCGTATCCCCCGGGCACGTTGGGGTGCGCTCTATCCCATATCAGCTTGTGGCAGCTGTCGGCTTCAGAAAACAAGACAATAACTATTTTCGAAGACGATATTCGGTCATCGTTTCGATTCACGGAGGAATCCACCAGTATTATATCTCAAGCACGGGCAGATTGGGATATCATACAGTGGGGCTATATTTTTGACCCATCCTTTCTCTGGCTGGACCTTGGTTTCTCAAAAGCCAAAATGGAATTCTACGATCGTCAATATACTAATAGAACTGCCTTGTTCCAGTCCGATAAATTCTCCTCCAGATTCCTTATCAAGGTAGAGCATTCGTTTGGGCTTCAGGCATACACAATCACACCAAGGGGTGCGCGGATACTTCTGGAAAAGTGTCTGCCGCTCCGCAGCAGACTTATCCCGTTTCCTGGAACTGGCGTCGTCCTTGACGACACGGGCATTGACTGCGCGATGTGTGCGGCATACGGCTCGATGCAAGCTTTTCTTTGCATGCCGCCACTCGTTATTCTAGACGATGAGCAACCTTCAGATCGAGTGGCGACGGATCAGGGGTGAGCTTTGAAGGACTCTACCTCGATCGCTGGCGAACGGTCGTTCTATTCATGGCCTCACGGGTACGGAAGAATTCCTAACGCCTGAATGATTACAGCAAATTTTCGCTTTTCTAGATCAGAAAGAGTTGCAACCTTGTCGCGCCTCTTCGTAAAAAGGGCATCAAACTCGACTGCATCGCCATCGAAGTGCGGTACTTGATTAAGCTGGCGTAGGGCGAAACCGAAATCGCCCAGAATGTTGACTATGTCACCAATCAGCTTTTGTCCTCGATATATCGGAACAACATGCGTTTCCAGCTCGATAGCCAAACAGGATTCCAGAAGGTGGCCGAAACCAAGCAGAACTTCGTATTCAAGACCTTGGACGTCTATTTTTATAACATCCGGTGACGGAACCGCGCTTGCGCGGAACAATTCGTCATATCGAACACATTCGAC
This sequence comes from Mesorhizobium sp. M7A.F.Ca.CA.001.04.2.1, assembly GCF_003998485.1. Classification (NCBI taxonomy): domain Bacteria; kingdom Pseudomonadati; phylum Pseudomonadota; class Alphaproteobacteria; order Hyphomicrobiales; family Phyllobacteriaceae; genus Mesorhizobium; species Mesorhizobium sp. M7A.F.Ca.CA.001.04.2.1. Next base: position 4,175 of record NZ_RZQT01000177.1, on the reverse strand, counting down.
CTCTTGCATGCTGACAACGTTGAAGACACGGGCTACTGAGTAGTTCTGCAGGATCTCAAAGTTTGGCTCTCGCAAAGACGAGCAGTATGATCCGGCAGTAATATACAGCTTTTGGGGGCCAGAAGTGTTTGCCAGCGCCTTTTCCACCACTTGCGCGCCCGGAATTCGATCGAGGGTTTGTCGTATCACCGTCGCTTCCGACGACAAGGGTTCGAACACGACGGGCGTAATATGATCGGCTCGCAGCATCCACTTGAGCTGTAGCCCTCCTTGGCCGCCAACATCGACGAGGGTGATCCGCTCCTCTGCCGGCGTGCGAGACAACTCCGGGTATGCATCAAACGTTTCAACCAGAACGCTCAAGAGTGCAAACTGTTCGAGTCCAGTGCCGGCGTAGACGGGACGACCATTGTCGGAGCAGCCTATTGAGAGAGACCCGTGGCAACTCAAAAAGCTCACATCGATCTCGATCGTGTCATCTGGATGAGCGTTGATCGAAATGGTGTGACTGATACCCCTGTTTATTATGGTGCCGTCGAGTGCAATTTCGGCAACATCCAAAGAACCATAGTGATGGATATAGAAGTTTGTGGTGGTCGTGGGGAAGAATCTGAGGACGCACCTCATCCGAACCATTCGAAACAGAAAAGCTGAATCGTGAAGTCCTAGAAGATGCCAGTCACGGCGGTCACTGTCGCGAACGACCAAAGCTCCGCCAACGATATGACTCGACATTTCGTGGACGACCTGCCAGCTTGATAAAGCATCGCCAACATACGTTTTGGAAAAGATCGCCTCGCCCACCCTCGAGTCCCCTAGCCGCTTCCGAGTAGTTCAACCCTCAAGGGGTCTACGCTTAGACCTCGGCCGATGGCAGAACAAGCTGGACTTCCTATTTTTCTCCTTGCAGGGCAACATGGTCGAGTTTCGAAGTTGCTGCGACGAGATCTCCTAAATTTGCTTGCAGGTTCAGTGGCCGGCAGCCTCACACCAGTGGCGTTGACACCCTCGGGCGGTTGGAGCACAGGCTACGGGGTCATGTCTTCCCCACCTTCCTCAGCTAGCTCGCAACCAAACCTCCTAACCGCCCCCATCGAGCTTGCCGGCGACTGGGGCCACATGCTTGAGGGAGCCGCTGATCAGGTCGTCGAACGCATGCGGCATGCATGCCTCGACGGCGTCCGCCTGCTGTCCGACCGCCAGCCGACGCGCCTGCGTGTCGACGAGCACACTTCCGGCACGCCGGCAATCTGGCTGCATCCGGACGGCAGCAGTATGGCCTGGATCATCGTCGATATATCGGCGAGCGTGACTGGTCGAAGCTCGCCTACCAGTTCGGGCACGAACTCGGCCATGTGCTCTGCAACAGCTGGCAACCGGACGCCAGGCCGGCGCCGCCTTGCCAATGGATCGAGGAGACCATGGTGGAGGCCCACTCGCTGCGTGGGCTCGCACGTCTGGCGAAAAGCTGGAAGGAGGCGCCGCCCTTCGCCGGCGACAATGCCTTCGGCGATGCCATCGCCCGGTACCGCCAGGACATCATCGATCGTTATGCAGCGCTCGCTGAAAGCCAGGGGCTCACGCGCGACGCCGCTGCGTGGTTCGCCGACCACCGCGGCGAGATCGAAATGCCCGCTCTTAATCCGTTCGCCCAGGCAATGTCGCTGACCATCCTCGCCGAATACGGCCGCGCGCCGGACTGCGTAGAGGCTTTGGGGGCACTCAACCGCTGGCCTGGCCGCACCAGCATGCCGATCGCCGAGTACCTCGGACACTGGGAGGCGAGTTGTGTCGAATTGCGCGCTTCGCCCAGATTGCCGATCCGCCTGCGTGATCTGCTGCACGTTCAACAGCGGGCCAAGTGAAGAGCGCTTAGGCCGGTAGGCGACGGACCGGCTTAGCCTGCGCTCGATGACCGTGTCCGGTCAAAGACATGTCGGTCGTTTCCTTGCTCGCGGGCTCACACGCACATTGGCGTTATGATATGGCATCTCGGCTCGCGGCGCTTTTCGGCGCCGAGTCCGCCATCGTGAGCTCTGGCAGGACTGGTCAGGCCGCGCGACATGCAACATGGGCCGGAATCGCGACCTGAGCGCGATACCCATCAACTTGTCGAACTCGAATTCATGGCTCGATTCAATCGTGTGCGTGGAATTCGGTTCAAAGCGGTAGTCGACAGATTGAACCGGAAGAGTCTGGCGGCGTTATCGGGTCTGGAATGGCAATCCTTTGGAGGACGAAATGGCCAGTACTGGAACAACCCGTGGACACAATGAGGACCGCGCGAAGGTTGCTGGCGGGCAGGATAATGAAGTGAAATACGAGGCGGGCAAGACCGGCGCGAGGAAGGCTGACGTGAAATCGGTGGGCAACAGCCGCAAGAAGATTGAGGACAAGCTGAAAGAATAGACCACCGTTCGCGTGCGCAAATGATCCGCTTAGCCACCTTCAATGTGAACGGCGTTAATGGCCGGCTGCCCGTGCTCCTTAGGTGGCTGACGACTACGAATTACGACATCGTCTGCCTGCAGGAACTGAAAACGTCTGACGAGAAGTTTCCAATTGGGGCGATCCGCGAGACGGGATACCGCGCGATCTGGCACGGCCAGAAATCCTACAACGGCGTCGCTATCCTGGCTCGCGGAGTAGACCCGATCGAGCGCCGACGCGGGCTTCCCGGCGACCCTGACGACAGCCATAGCCGCTATATCGAGGCGGAGATCGGCGGGCTAGTTGTCGGCTGTCTTTACCTGCCAAACGGAAATCCCGCGCCTGGTCACAAGTTTGACTACAAGCTGCGCTGGTTCGACCGTCTGATGCGCTACGGCCGAGCTCTTCTCCAAGAGGGCGCGCCGACCGTGCTGTGCGGCGACTATAATGTCGTCCCAACTCCGATTGATGCCGTGGTGCCGCGACGATGGATTGGCGATGCGGTTTACTTTCCCGAGAGTCGCCAATCCTATGCCGATATGCTTGAGGACGGCTGGACCGATGCGCTCAGGCGCATCCATCCGGACAAGGGTGTCTACACTTATTGGAATCACTCCTATGGGGGCGGTTACGACAGGAGTTCTGGCCTGCGAATGGACCATCTGCTGGTCAGTCCCTCGTTGTCGTCCCGGCTTCGCAATGCGGGGGTGGATGCAGAGACGCGAGGATGGGAGAAGCCGAGCGATCATGCGCCTGCATGGATAGAACTTGATAGCCCGAGTTGAGACTTGAAATGCCGTCCGATTCAGACGGTGCTGGCTGCTCCAGACTTCGCCCCCTTTGTCCGACATTTGTAGTCATTCTTCGGACCACGTGGCGTCGCGCATTACTTTTGCCACCGAGCGGAATATTGTGTTTGGATCTCCATACGATCCGCACGAGCAGGTACTTGGGAACGACAGCATCGAATGCGTGGGAACTGACCACGTTGCTTCACGCGGGCAAACGCGTCAGTCTGTAGATTCGAGGCTTGTCTCGGCTATGTACGCAATGGTCGACCGACCTTTGTTTATGAAATCCAGCATCGACAACCTCCCGCCACCAAAACAGCGCGAGCTGAGAAAGACGGTCAAACTCCTTCTCGAGGAGTTTGAGGATGCCCTCAAGGGCGGGACGGCCGACTTCAAAAGGCGTGGGCGCGTCCTCAAGATCATACTTTTGGGTCCTATGCGCGTGGCGACTGGGTCGACGAGCCGCATACCAGGAAGGGCTATCGTTCGGATTTCGATCGGCTGGTGGTGGTGAACAATCGCAAACTGCCGCGGCGGCGTTCGCCCCGTACGGAAAGCGGTACTCCTCCATCGCCTTAGAAATCGGCATGTCGCCGGTTCCCGCGTAGCGGCCGGCAAAGGGGTGTTTCCCCAAAACAGCAACAGGAAGGCCATCAGGCGAAACCTCCGGTGTTTTTTGTCGCCCTGCGCGCGAGTGCTGCGGGCCGCCAGTTTTGGCTGAAACCGGTAATGTACGAGCAGCCCTCAGAGCGGCTGGATCACCTCCCATCTGACCGAGCCTCGCTCGGCCGCTTTTTCACAGGGAGGAAGGGACAATGAAAGGGCACAGAGATGCACCTCCTACTGTGTCAGGGCCGTTATCGAGGGGCGCTTGTTGAAGTCGCACTTGCCGGTGACGCTGTAGAAGAAGTCGGCATTTGAAGACGGCGTCGGCACGGTTGTGCCGCCGTCCTC
>NZ_RZQT01000176.1:0-10213 GCF_003998485.1 Mesorhizobium sp. M7A.F.Ca.CA.001.04.2.1 | reverse complement strand
GCGCAAGCAATGCCATACCTGGCAAGCGCGTCGGCAGGGCCGATGCCCGACAGCATGAGCAGTTTCGGCGAGATGAGGGCGCCGGACGAGACAATCACGTCGGCATCCGCATAACTGGTACGCTCGGCGCCCGATGCGTCGGAGTAAACGACGCCCGTGACCCGCCCGTTTTCGATCAGCAGCCGACTGACAGTGCAATTGAGTTTCAGCGTCAGCTTAGGATCATTCGTCAGAGGCTCGATGAAAGCGTAGGCGGCGCTGCTTCGCTTTCCGCGCCGGTTCATGAACTGGTAGAAGCCGACGCCGCGCTGCGACGGGCCGTTGAAATCATGGTTGTACGGGAGTCCCAGTCCTTGGACCGCCTGGACGAACCATCGCGAAACATCATCGATGTGGCCGGGATCCGAGACCAGCAGCGGACCTTCGCTGCCATGCAGTTCGCCGCCGAGCCGATTGTTTCCCTCCATCCCGGTGAAGTGCGGCAGCACCGCCTGCCAGTTCCAGCGTACGCCGGCATTGTTGCCGCGCAGCATCTCGTCCCACTCGTCGTAATCAGCCGAGCGGCCTCTCATATAGACCTGGGCGTTGACCGAGGTGCCGCCACCCAGCACGTTGCCTTGCGAGATTTCATGGACGCGGCCGTCTAGGTGGGCTTGCGGCTCTGTGCGGTGATAGCGCATGAATTTCGAGCCGTTGATCATCTTGAAGATGCCGGGAGGCATGTCGAGCAGGGGGTGATGGTGGGAATGGCCGGCCTCCAGCAACAGGGTTCGCCTCCCTGCTTTGACCAGCCTTGCCGCCGCGACGCATCCGGCTGCCCCGCCGCCCACCACGATATGGTCAAAGGACTGCGTCATGCCTCAGGCGCCTCACGGCTTTCGAATGTACCGCGCACATACTCCCAGGCCGCCGAAAGGTGGTTGAGCAGCGCCCGCTCGGCGCCATCGGGATCGCGCTCGATGATGGCCATGCAGATTTCCCGGTGGCTGAGGAAATTCACGCGGTTCCGTTCGGGCGATCGGGGCATGCGCATCCACTGCGGCGAAAGCCACGCGGTGAATGCCTTGTGCACCACAGGCAGCACCGGGTTTCGGGCGATATCGTAAAGCGCGGCATGAAAAGCCACGTCGGTTGCGTAGAAATTCTGCGAGTCCGGAATAGCCGCCTCGTTCATGGCCAGGGCGGCCCCGAGTGCTGCGATGTCTTCCTTGCGGGCATGGATGGCCGCGTTGCGTGCCAGGGACGCCTCGAGGAAGACGCGCACGTCATAGAGGTTCTTCACGCCTGCCTGGTCGCTCAGCAGATGGCCGACAATGCCCTCAAGCGCGCCGAGCGCGGCATCCAGGCCCGGCCTGCGCGCAACTGGCCTGAAGCGTGGACGGGCTTCCACCAAGCCGCGGCTGGCCAGGCGCGCAATCGCCTCACGCACAACGCCCCGGCCCACGCCATACGCGATCATAAGTTCGCGCTCGGCCGGCAGGTAGCTGCCGTCGCCAATCCGTCCGGACGTGATGTCGGCCTCGATTCCAGCCACCATCGCGTCGGCCGCCCGGGCGGCGAGAATTGCCGCGGGCATCTCAGGACGGTCTCCCAATTCCAGCAAGCTTTCATCCTCCCAGCGGTGACCCATTAAAAAGTAAATCGGACCAAAGCACAAGCGCGTTGACTGTTTTGTCGGACCAAATCGGAGGCCATGGTCCACCAGTTCTCTGGAAAGCCGCAGCTTATGTGGATGAAATGAGCAGAGTGGTTGCCAGTTGGCAAGCTTGGTGCAATTATGGTCCGACGAAAAGCTCGATGGAAGCAGCATGAACGGCACCGAGATCAAGGAGGTCGAGACCCGGCTATTCCGGGTCCCGCTGCGTGAGGTGATGACCGATGCCAAGCACGGCGCGCACACACATTTCGAGCTGGTGACCGTCACGTTGAGGCTTGCCGATGGCAGCGAGGGCACCGGATACACCTACACCGGCGGCAAGGGCGGCTATGCTATCAAGGCAATGATCGAGCACGACCTGGCGCCCTTCCTGCGGGGACGCGACGCGACCGGGATCGAGACGCTCTATGACGGCATGCTCTGGCACATCCACTATGTCGGACGAGGTGGCGTCGCATCCTTCGCGATATCGGCGGTCGACATTGCGTTGTGGGATATCAAGGGTCGGCGCAGTGGCCTGCCGCTGTGGCAGATGGCTGGTGCGGCAGGGAAGACCGCCAAGGCCTATCGGGGCGGCATCGACCTAAACTTAACCCTCGATCAGCTCCTGGCCAGCATCGATTCTTATATAAAGGCCGGCTTCACGGCGGTGAAGATCAAAGTCGGCAAGGACGACCTTGCGGAGGATGTGGCCCGGGTGAAGGCAGTCCGCGAGCGCATTGGGCCCGATACCATCTTTATGGTTGACGCCAACTATGCGCTGACCGTCCCGCGAGCGATCGAGGCAGCGAGAGCATTCGCGCCCTACGATCTGCTGTGGTTCGAGGAGCCCATCATACCCGACGATTATGAAGGTTACGCCAGCATTGCCAAGGCAACTGGGATGCCCCTGGCCATGGGAGAAAACCTGCATGTCATCGAGGAGTTCGAGCATGCCTTTGCATGGTCGAAGCTCGGCTACATCCAACCTGACGCCTCCAACTGCGGCGGTGTCACAGGCTGGCTGCGCGTGGCAGCGCTCTCACGCAGGGCTGGCATTCCGGTCTGCAGTCACGGAATGCAGGAACTTCATGTCAGCCTCGTTGCAGGCCAGACAAATGCCGGCTGGGTAGAGGCGCATAGTTTCGATATTGACCAATACACCGCTGAGCCGCTTAGACTTCAGAATGGTTTGGCGCTTGCACCCGACGGACCTGGCGTGGGCGTTGTCTTCGATTGGCAGAAACTGGCGGCGTTCACGACTAGCGCCCCCTGAATGAGCGCCAGTTCTGAACTTGATGAACGAGATGATGGTCCTGCGGGAGTGGAATCGGAATTGCGAACGGAGCAGTGCTGGGTCTCCAGGCGGTAATCACCGACCTGTTACACCGGCGTCGCTGATGGCTGATTTCCAGCCCCTGAGCGCAGTCTGGTGAGCCCTGAATGGACTCGCTCAATCTCAGCGCGCCCGGGCAATGCCGGGGAGGGCGTCTGCGTCCGGTGGCAAGGCCTCTCTCGGGGCTGGCTGTTCTGCTGCAGGCGACGGTGGTGGACCCGGTTCGGCCCGTTCCTCGGCGATCAGCCGGGCGCCGCGTTCATAGGTGAGATAGCGCCACAGCCATTGGATCGAGACCTGGACTCGGTGTTGAAAACCGACGAGCAGGTAAACATGGATGATCGCCCAAGCGGACCAGGCGAACCAGCCTTTCAATTTCAGCCTGCCGGACTCGAACACGGCAGCATGGCGGCCGACGATCGCCGTGTTGCCTCGATTTCTGAAGACAAAAGCCGGGAGATCCTCGCCAGTATCTGTCCGGCGTGCCAGGGCCTTGCCGAGGTGCTCGCCCTGCTGCTTGGCCACCTGGGCAAGACCCGGCAGTGGCTGGCCGTTCTCGTCGAGGAACAGCGCGACATCGCCAAGCGCGAAGATGTCGGAACGGCCCATTACCTGCAGGTCGGATCCGACCTTCACCCGGCCGCCGCGGTCTAGCCCGACACCAAGCTGGGCCGCCAGCGGCGAAGCCGCCACTCCGGCGGCCCAGAGCGTCAAGGCTACCGGGATGACCTTGCCGCCGACGGTGATCTTCTGTGCTTCGATGGCCTCGACGCGACTGTCGAGCGCGACGTCGACGCCCAGGCTTTCGAGGCGCAGACGTGCATATTCGGAAAGCTCCGGAGCGAAGCCGGCGAGCAGACGGTTGCCGGCTTCGACAAGTATGATCTTTGTCTTCTCTGGCCGGATGTTGCGGAAGTCGCGTGCCAGCGTGTGCCGGCTGAGTTCTGCGATGGAGCCCGCCAGTTCCACGCCGGTCGGGCCGCCGCCGATGATGGCGATCGTCATCAGCCGTGATTGCTCGACTGGATCGGTTGTCCGTTCCGCATGCTCAAACGACAGCAGCAGCCGTGACCGTATCGTGCGGGCGTCCTCGATGCTCTTCAAGCCCGGACAAACCCGAGCCCAGCTCTCCTGGCTGAAGTAGAATGGCTGCGAGCCCGTTGCCAAGACCAGCAGGTCATAGGGAACCGTGGTCCCATCGGCCAGAACCAGTATCCTGGCCTCGGTGTCGATCTTGGCGACATTGCCGAAGAGGACCTGAACAGAGGGATAGCGGCCCAGTATCTTGCGGATTGGCTCGGCGATGTCAGGCGCCGACAAGGCGGCTGTTGCAACCTGATATAGCAGGGGCTGGAACAGGTGGTGATTGTGGCGGTCGATGATCGTGACCCCGATCTCCGCCCCGCCGAGCGCCTTGGCTACCTCCAGACCGGCAAACCCTCCGCCGACCACCACGATGCGGGGTATCATACTTCTGCTGTGGCTACCCTCGATGTTCCGTTGGATGGCGCGTTGCATGATTGCTACTCCCCAGTCCGGTTCCGCAGGTCATAAGCTTGAAGGAATGCCTCGTTGCTGGATGGGACGACTGACATCCCAGCTCGAAAGACGATGACGGAAGTGGCGGCACCGTTGAAGAGCGGGCCAGCACCCGCAGCCAGTCCTGCAAGCAGGACGATGCTGGTCAGAGCCGCCGAGGCACCTGCCGGTCCACCGCGGTTGGGCAGCACCAGCACCAACAGCAGCGGCACGATTCCGAAGATGACCAGCCACCAAATATCCCAGGCGAGCGGCATGTCGCTGTTCATCTTGATCCGATGCAGGCCGAGCAGCCAATGGAACACAATGGCGTCCACCAGATGCCAGACGCCGAACCCGATGAAGGCCAGCCGAAGGATCTCGGTCGTCGTTACGGCCCGCCTGCCTGCTGCCCTCGCCGCCACCAGCAGCACCGTGCCGGCAACGGCGAACACGTACATGAACAAGTGGAAGAGGCCGTCGGCCATGATCTGGAAGCGCAGGTCGGAACCCGCCGGGTCGGCGAGGCCCGAGAGAAGATGATGCCATTGCAGAATCTGGTGCAGGACGATGCCGTCGAAGAAACCGCCCAGCGCGAAGCCGAGCAGAAGCCAGCCGACTCTCGTTCTCGGATCGAGTTTCGCGGTGATGGTGTCCATATCAGGACGACTCCGCCGAAACCGGAGAGCCAAGTCTGGTTAGCAGCTCCAGGTGCATCGCCCTGTCCGGCGTCGGGTCGTGGAGATCATGACGGGCCTCGATCCAGAAGGCGGTAATCAGCCCGCCGACCACTGTCGTCAGAACCAAAGTCCCAGCAATGATTGCCAGCATGGATGTCGACCCTTCAACCGCGGGCACGCCGCGCCCGACCCGAACCTTGGCTTCTGCCGTATGTTCCCTCGCGTCGGGCGTTCTGGGGAGGAACAATCAACTTACATCATGGTTCGGATGCCCTGTTGGGGGATGGCTGAAGCGGAGAACATTCATGAGTGAATATTCGGCGGCGGCTCCGAGCAGCCGCGACGACCACAAGCCGCGGGGCATCACCCGCTGGCTGTTTTCGACAACATGATCTGAGGGTTCACGTGCTGAGCTCCGGCGATGCCTTCGATCTTGCGATGCGACGTCCGGCAGGGGGTCCGGGAGCCTCGCCGCGTCAAAGCTGATGCGGTGGCGCGACGACAGCAAGGAAGACACGGCCTCCGCCGCCCCCCTCGCGAAGTCGTCGAGGTGACAGACTCGTCGCGTGGGCAAACAGCCTCGTCCCAACGGGCACCAGCGCTCGATCATGCTCGGCCAACGAAGAAAAGGGGTGCCGCTTCAAGACGCAGAATGCGCGTGTCGTTGAAATGCAATCGGAGGTGAAGAAGATCATGGGCCGCGGCCGGCTGCGACGAGCAATCGAGGATCGCTTCAGTTCGGCGGCCGGAGCTCTCTTGGGATTCATCATCGATCCTGATTGGGTCTTCCCTTAGCATTTTGACTGCCTCGTCCTTGCTGAGGCCGCAGTTGTGCGCAAAGTAGGTCGCTTCAATCGCCTTTTCACGATCCGCCGTGGATTCTGTGTGCTGTTTGGGTTTTTTGCCCATCATTCTCTACCTTGCATGCCACCGAACCGTCACAGTGCTGTGTTGTTCCCATGACATCGGTTCTGCTGACCTGCCGAGGCGCGGTTGCCTGATGTGCTCGACAAACGATATCCGCAACGCGCGAATGTCGTGACTTCAATGGTTTGACAGTAAAAGAGCCCGCGCCGTGGGAGGGGCCGGCGCGGGCGATCGGGTGACCGATCTTGCAGCGCGGGTCGACCGCTGCACGCCCCGAACTGTGCTTGCGGGAATTTGTTCCAGGTGCATTGCTCCGCGTCGGCGTCGCGGGTTTATGCAGGGGATGCGCTTGGCATTTCGCTTCGGACCCCGTCCAGACCTTGGATCTGTCTCTGCAAATGTGAGTGAACGTTCACTGTAAGTAGGTGGTCACGCGTGAGTGAATGGCGAACGCGAGCGGGTGATCTGATGCTATCGCATCGTTTCCACCTGCAGTCGTATGCAGAGCCTTAGCAGTTTTTAGCCGCATTCCTGACCTCGATGAACAGGGTCGAGAAGGTGCAGTCCATCACCGAAGATGTAGTCCGTGCAGATTCGGAATGTCGCCGGTCACGAAGAATGATGTGATCTGCCGCTTACCCTCGCCGGTGTGCTTGGTGGAGCCGACCAGGCCGTCGATAAGGACAAACGAATGCGAGGGCCGGTCGCCTCACGGACAAGGTCATGATTGGCCTGGAATTCCTTCTCCTGGATCGGGATGCCTTTCAGGACCGCCAGATCGGTCTCCCGGAGCTCAGAGATTTTCTACAGCTTGCGAAGACACGTATCCAGGTCTGCCCTTTTGTCCCCAACCTCACCCCCGGACTCGGGAGGGCGTCGCAACCGGAGCGTGGCAGCAAAGGAATCCGGCGGATACCTGCCTCGGAACAGATCATCGACGATCCTGTTGGGGCAGGAAACCGAAATCATTCCAAATGTGAAGGCAGGACAACAGACGAAGGGAAACCGAAGATGTCGAAGTCTTCCGACCGCACCGTACCCGGCGAAGGCAAGATCGAAACCGGCCCGAAAACATCTCCGCAACAGGATCCGGTGGAGGGATCTCGCGAGACAATCGATCGCGAACTCGAGCGGACAGATGACGAATATAGTTCCGACGAGGCGGAACGCTCGCGCCGAGACGTGCAAAAAAAGGTGGCGGAAGAGACCGAGCTGCCGGAACGCGGCTCGGCATAAGGATTGCCGGCACGTGCCAGGCAGAGACATGGAAGGTTCCATCCGAGGCCGTATCGCTGCTTTTTCGTGCTGCCTTCAACGCACCACACAAACCCGTGCGCGGTGCGCGGCGGTGATCCCAAGACGGCCAGGCTATCTTCGATGCCAGAGCTTGATTGTCGAGACCAACCACCCATGGCGTGGTCGCCTGGCGACGCGGCCTATCGCCGATCACACCTCGCCAGCGATCTCGGCAACTCTGTCAGGCTGCGCCGGCCCCTAGCTGCGAGCGGGCGAAGTCGCGGGCTGCGGAAGTGCCTCTGGGAAAGCCGCTGCGATCGCCATAGTCGCGCGGCCTGTTCCCGCTGCGAGCGTGGCGCGCGGACACGCCCTTCGCACCGATGATGCCGAGCAATGTGATGCCGGCGACCATGGCACGCGCGAGGCCCACATTGTCGCTTGGGACTGTCATGCCGATAGGCTGTCAACAATGTCGCGATGTCCAGCCCTCGCCAGCGACCCGGCTCCACAGCCCGGCCTGCTTGTCCACTGAAAGTGAGAGTATGCCGCTGCTTATTTCCCGCGCCCCAAAAGCACGGAGCAGATCTTCCTTGCCGCTCATGCCGAGGCACCGGCAATCCGCTCGGCGCCGACCAGATCGACGACACCCAGCGCGATGCTGAACCAGGCTCGTCATCCGGCTGTTCATGCCACATCACCTGGGGAAGTCGCTCTTGTCGGTCTGTTGGGCGCAGGTCGGGCAGGCGTGAAAACGGCTATGGCGCAGCTTAGGTGGGCCAAGGTCAACGAGCCTCGTCATTGCCTTCTCGCGAGGGCCACCAACGGCGGTGCTCGGCGCGTCTGCGAGGGTCGCGCACCTCAACTCGACGACATTAACCCGGACGCGCATGCTGATCCGACTGGAGCAGGGCGAGGGACGTTGCGACCGCGACGCCATGCTCTCGATCGTTTGGAACTGCTGCGGCTGAAATCCTGAGCCCGCCACCGGCCGACTGTAGCGCGAAACGGCTGCCAAACGAGCGATGTCCGGGCCTTCAAGGCCTCTTCTATTCCGGCCAAGCCGGCCCGGAGCCCGCATTCAGTCACATCCCTTGGACTTGGGTGCAGAGTTGCTGCATCGAGGCCATTTGAGCAGCCGAGTTTGCGCCCGAACCCGTGTTGGTGCTGGCAGTCTTATCACCAGCTGTGTCCGAGGATCCCGACGTGCCGGTGGTCGTACCCGAGCCGATACTGTTGCTAGCCGTGGTGTTGCTGCCGGTCGAACCCGAGGATCCCGACGTGCCGGTGGTTGTACCCGAACCAGTGCTGTTGCTAGCCGTGCTGTTACTGCCGGTCGAACCCGAGCTGCCTGATGTGCCGGTCGTTGTGCCAGAGCCAGTGCCGTTACTGGCCGTCATTCTCGAGCAGTCGGAGCGAACCTGTGCCTGCTGTTCAGAGCTCAGCGAAGACCAGTTCCGGCGGATCTCATCCTGCGACAGAAGTCTTCCCGAATTGGCGTCGCTGAAGAATGAGCCGGAGAGCTTGCTGTCCCAACCGCTCGGGATACCGCTTTGGCCGGAGCCGGACGTAGAACTCATACCCGAACCGGCCGATGAGCCGGACGTTCCGTTTGTGCCGCTGGATGTTCCCGACGACTGTGCGAAGGCTGCGGTGGCGAGACAGAGAGAGATTGCTGTTGCTGTCAAAATCTTACGTTTCATGTGAGTCTCCATTAGTGGGCGGCGCCCTTGTGGCGTCGCCCCCTAATCCAGAGGAAAGGCACTTGTTCCTGTATAGAGCGGAATTCAATGTCATGATCCTTGTGCACCAGTCCTGGGTCTCAAATGCGATGCCGGGGCGCTTCAACCACCAGCGAACCGCAGGCAAGGGCAAGACGCCCGCGATCGTGATCGCTGGGAATGGTATCGCTTTTGCCAAGGAGAAGAAGGTGGTGGTGAGTGACGCTGCGGACCTGTGCTCTACCAAGCACTCCGCCAAGAAGCCGGTGCCAGAGCTGGACTGCAGTTCGACTGGAACGGCCAAATTGCCGGCCGGTTCAACGCCGGAAAAACCACACCTCGGATAAACACCAATCCGTGGATGGAAAAAGACTTTCAGTGAAACGCGCGCTGGCGACGCTGCCTCTCGGGGAACATTGTCGCCTGGAAACACTTCGCACTGTCACATCAGTTCAACGTTCCCCTTTGGAACTGGCCCGCTGCCGAAAGGTGGCGGGCAGTTTAGCATCAGCTTGACGGCTTGATCGCCCACCACCTTTAGCGCCGGCCCAGCCCGGCCGGTTTTTTGTACATTAGCGGAACCTGAAAACTTGGCGGCTGGTTCTCAATCGACGTCGAGCCCCCTTCGCTTCTGGTCGAGGGCCGTAACCCTCGGCCGGGCGCGCATCGCTCCGCCAGTGGTGCTGGCCCACCTCGCTCTTCAAAGTTACAGTGGCTTTTGCGTTGGGTCGGCAGCCGTAGGCTTTGTCAACAAGGCAATTTTTCGCCGCAGCGCCGTCATATGCCTTTCGACCAGGCGCACGTGCTCGGCGTCGACGGTCACCATGGCCGGAGACTGGTGGTCGCCTTGTGGCTGACGGTCACCTTGTCGCCGTCGATGCGCGTGATCGGGCCGATCAATTCCATATGCTGCCAATCCAGCCTTCGAAGCCGAATCGACACAACCGAATGCGGGAAGTAGTCGTAAGAGGGGATCGTCACGCTTGATGGGATCGGGCGTCACCCGGCCGCGCACAGTCGCCGTGACGGCGACCTCGTCGCCAACTTTGAAATTACCTCGAGCCATGTCCAAGAGACAGGAGCAGCCGGCGATGGGGTCAAAATGAGCGGAACCTAATATGCGCGGGCGCCTTATCTGCTCATGAGCACGCGCGGCGCAGACTTTCTGCACAAGTGGATTTCGAACATGTCCCTAACACGGTCGGGACTGATACAACCTCTG
>NZ_RZQT01000175.1:0-10242 GCF_003998485.1 Mesorhizobium sp. M7A.F.Ca.CA.001.04.2.1 | reverse complement strand
GCTCGGCAGAGGCCGCAGGTGCGTGCGCCATAGATCGACACCAATTGTCCGGGCAGCAGGCTGGAAACGCCGGGGCCAACCGCCTCGACCTCGCCGGAGGCCTCCGCGCCGACGACCAGCGGCAGCTTGCGCTTGGCGAAGGCCATGCCGCGCCAGCCCCAGACGTCGATATGGTTCAGCGCTACTGCCTTGATGCGCAGCGTGACTTCGCCGAGTGCCGGCGGTGGAGGAGGCGGCAGGTCCACCGTCTCAAGACGGCGGTCCTCTATAAGTTGCAATGCGCGCATGGGGCCTGTCGGTTCAGTCTGGCTGAAAAAGGTCGCTTAGACCGGTTCCCGCGCCATGACAAGGCAAGTGTTCTGGCCGCCGAAGCCGAAGGAGCTCGACAGAACGGTGCGGACCTCGGCGTTGCGCTTCTTGTTCGGCACCACGTCGAGCACGATCGCGGGGTCGGGATTGTCATAGTTGATGGTCGGCGGAATGACGCTTTCGCGCATCGTCATCAGCGAGAAAGCCGCCTCGACAGCGCCCGCCGCCGACAGCGTGTGACCGATCATCGATTTGTTCGACGAGACCGGCATAGAGCCGATCCGCTCGCCGAACACCGTCGACAGCGCCAGATGCTCCATCTTGTCGTTTTCGGGCGTCGAGGTGCCGTGGGCATTGACGTAGTCGATCTCGTCTTCACCCAGTCCGGCATCGACGAGGGCGGCGCGGACCGCGGCGATGGCCGGTGAAGCGTCCGGTTTGGAGCGGGTGCGGTGGAAGTCGTCGGCCTTCTCGCCGCAACCGCCCAGGACGCCGAGAATAGTCGCGCCGCGAGCCAATGCCGTCTCAAGCGATTCCAACACCAGCGCCCCGGATCCCTCGGCCAACACGAAGCCGTCGCGATCCCTGGAGAAGGGTTTCGACGCCTTTTCGGGGATGTCGTTGTGCGTGGAGAGCGCCGAAAGCAATGAGAAACGGATCAATGCCTCGGCGGTCGCGGAACCGTCCGCGCCGATCGACAGCGCACGGTCGCATTCGCCGCGTCGGATCGCCTCGACACCGAGCTGAATCGCGGTGGCGCCTGAAGCGCAAGCCGTCGACAGCGTGATCGGCAGACCACGCGTGCCAAGGCGATCGGCAAGGCGGCCGGCGATCGAACCGAACTGGGTGGTCTCGAAAATATCCAGCTCTTTCAAGCTACGCGCGACCCGAAGCAGTCTTTCGGCGGCGGTGTCATCCTTGTCCTTGTCAGAATTGTAGAGCGAGAAGCGCTCGGCCCAGTCGAGTTCGACTGGCGGCGATGCGAGGAAGAGCGGTCCGCCGAAATCGCTGGAATCAAGACCGGCTTCGCTCACCGCTTCTAAGCCCGCAAGCTCGGCTAGCTCATAGGTGAGTGGGCTGGCGCCCTTCGAGCTCGACGGCAGGAAATCGACCATGCCGGAGATGCGGGTGTTCAATTGATCGATGGGAAAGCGGGTGATCGGGTGAATGCCCGACTTGCCGGAGGTCAGTGCCGCCCAATTGTCTGATTTGCCGACGCCAAGCGAGGTCACCACGCCGATGCCGGTGACGGCGACGATCGGCCTGCCCATGTGATCTCTGAGATTGGCCATCCGGGAGCCCTCTTATCGTTGCAGCATGGGTCATGGAGCCGCGTTACGCGGCATTGACCAGCGCCATGCCCTCGAATTGGTGATAGCCGATCGCCGTTGCAAGGACGGATTGGGGAACGCCTTCGAACGGCGTCTCGGCTGCGGCATCAAAAACAGGATAGGCGGCCTTGCGGTCGACAGCGAGTGCCGCCAGTGCCACAGCGAAAGGAAACTGTGCTTCCTTCATGTGCCCGGTCAGCGTCGAGAAGCCACGCGCGGCGATCGCCGGATTGGCATCGAGCGCTGCCTTCTCGGCTGTTGTCGCCGCATGCGCCCCCGATGCGCCCGACAGGGTCAGCAATTTGCCGTTCGGCAATGCAGCCTGCTTGAGCAGTGCGGCGATCTCGGCGTCGAGTTCTCCCCGTGGCCGCCGGGCGCGGCCGGAGACGACCGGTCCAAGTTCTGCATAGATCTTGCGGCCGCGGCTCATCGCGTGTTCGCGCTGCTCCAGCACCAGGAAGGCGCCGCCGGAGCCGGTCACGACGCCACCGCCCTCAGTGCCCTGTCTTTGCCAAACCGGCTTCCATGGGCCGCGATGCAGATAGCCGGCGAGTTCATAGCCGAGCAGCATATCGGAATGTTCGGTCTGGAAGGCACCGCCGACCAGGATATGCGTCGACTGACCCGAGCGGATGCGTGCGGCGGCCGTTTCAACCGCGGCGACACCGGCACCTTCCTCGCCCATGAAGGTTCTGGACGAACCGGTGACCTTGTGGACGATGGAGATGTTGCCGGCGAGCAGGTTGGACAATTGGGCCAGAAACAGTGTCGGGCGCAATTCGGTGGTCAATTTCTCGTTGAGCAGTACATCGCGGTCATTGCGGCTTTCCGAAGCGGCGAGAATGGCGGCATCGACCGCCTCGTCGCGCTCGCCGCCGCCCGCCGCCACAACCATGTCCATGGTCGCGCAGAGTTCGTCATTGCCCTTGATGCCGGCGTCGTCCAGTGCAAGGCCGGCAGCATAGGTGCCGAGCCTTTGCCAGGTTTCCATCTGGCGCTGATCGCCACGCTTGGCGATCTGCAGGTTCCAGTCGATCTCAGGCAGCGGATGGACAGTATAGGGTGCAAAGCGCGTCGCTTCGAGCACCGGCTGCGGGCCCGGTTGCGCGAGCTTCTGCCAGTGGGCGTCAGGGCCTTCCCCCAGCGAGGAGACAAGGCCGATACCTGATATGACGACGTCGCGGGGGCTGCTCATGTGCGGCTTTGTGGGTCAGGCGGCAGAGCGCGTCAAGATCGTGCGCTTAACTGACGTCAGGCAGTCTTGGCGGCGACCAGAGCGTCGATCTTGGCGCACAGGTTCTTCATGACGAAGTAATCGTCGGTCGAAGCCTTGCCGTCATTGACCTCCTGGGTCCACTTTTCCAGCGGCACCTTGATGCCGAATTCCTTGTCGATGGCAAAGACGATGTCGAGGAAATCGAGGCTGTCTATGCCGAGATCGTCAATCGTATGGCTCTCGGGCGTGATGGTGTCGATATCGATCTCGCTGGTGTCGGCAATGATCTTGGCGACTTTGTCGAACGTGGTGGACAAGGGCTTTTCCTTCGGTTGCGGGCGGAATCTGTCCGCATCTTGTTTGGGCGCTGTCTAATCGGTTTTTTCCGGCAGGAAAAGGCCTGATACGCCGGGCGCAGATGGGTAGGGTTCCTTCGAAACGCAAGAAGGGCCGCCGGTTTACCCGGCGGCCCTTCTGTTGACGCGACGTCAGCCTTATTTCGATGCGTGTCGTTTTTCCAAAAGCGGAACACTTTTGGCGACATGCATCAGCTGTCGCGAAGCTTGACCAGATCGTTCAGCAGCCCGCCCGTTCCGTTGTGGACGGTCAGCCGCTCGACCTTGCCGGCGATGGTTTCCAGCGCCTCGAGCTCCTTCAGCCGCAGCATCACCGGGTTTTCCGCCATCACCCTGGCCGTGTTGAGGAGGGAACGGGTCGCGTTCGTCTCCTCGCGGCGACGGATGATGTTGGCCTCGGCCTGCTTTTCGGCCGACACCACCTGGTTGAGGATCTCGCGCATCTCGCCCGGCAGGATGACATCCTTGAGCGCGATATCGCTGACCTCCACGCCGATCTCGGCCATGTCGGCGCGGACCTTGGCTGCCGCTTCCTCATCGACCGTCACCTTCTTTTCGAGGATCTGATCGAGTGTCAGCGCGCCAAGCGTCTTGCGGAAGGCATATTGCAGGGCGCGGTAGAGGGCTTCGGAGAAGTCCTTCACCATGCTGACCGCCTTGACCGGATCGACGACCCGGTATTCGGCTGCGATGTTGACGCGGATCGTCACGCGATCCTTGGTCAGCACTTCCTGCCCGGCAACGTCGAGCGACTGGCGCTTGAGGTCGACGACCTTGATCTGCACCATGCGTCCGACGTTCCAGAAGCCATGCACGCCCGCCGTCAGCGTCCTGACCAGGACACCGTCGATGAACAGCAGTCCGGCCTGACCATCGACGACCGGATGGACGGACATCAATTCCGCCTTCCGGGCCTGGCCGAGCCGGCGCATGACCGCCGCATCGATGGCGAGATCGACTGACGTGTCGATCAGCGTCACCTTCCACGGGCCGGCATCCGTCCACAGCACGAGCTTGCGGTCCGGTGCCAGCACGGCGTGCAGATTGCCGTCACGCTCGATGACGGCGACATCCGTGCGCCCGGTGCGAACGACGGTGAAATGACGCGCGGCCACATCCGGGAGCTTGTCGAACAACGCCTTCTCGTATGCCGAAACGAATTCCGGGTTCTTCAGATCGTGCCGGGACACTTCAAGGCTGCCGCGCCGATTGGCGAGCCAGTGCTCGCCCGGCAGCAGGACAGTCTTGATTTCCCCCTTGTGGAGGGTGAGGGCACGTTCGTTTTCCTTTACGAGGACGCGCTCGCGCCCAAGAACCTTGTCGAGAATGGTCATTGTCTTACTCCTGTCGGGCATGGCCCCATGCGAGGCGTCAAGTCATGCGTCGATCGTTCCTTTCGTTTCTCGTTTCACGTCGTAGTCCGGGCACGAATGATCCGGGGACTGGTGGCATCAATCCGTGGCGGGCCTTCGGGAGCGGATCGCGGGGCAGCGAAGCGGGCGCCGAAGGCCTTGGCCTCCCTTGCCGGCGACGCTGCGCCTTGATCGTCACCGCGGACCTGGCCGCGAGCCGATGGCGAAAGACGCTTGGATGATCCGCGCCCGAGGGCTTGGGTCACCCGTGCAGTCTTTCACATTCCAGTCCCCGGACCGTTTTTCGGATGGCTTTTCAAGGCCAAATGGAGAAGGAATCGAACCTTCGACAGTCAGATTATAAGTCTGATGCTCTACCCAAACTGAGCTATCCGTGGTGCAAATGGCAGGAATCGAACCTGCGACCTCCGGACCCAAATCCGGCGCTCTTCCAGTTAAGCTACATCCGCGATCCCCAATCGCCAAAGCGGCGCCGTATACAGGGCGGCAAAGCCGCCTGCACGGGCGGATACGAAAGCTCCAACCGTTGTGCTCGCTTCGGTTTTCGTGACCGGGAGCGCGCCTATAGACCCTGCGACGGGTTGTCGCAAGCGGCATTGTCATGGCCAATTTGCGGCTTCTTGCAGCGGTGGCATTTCGGCAACACTGCTTCCGGCGTCAGCGATGGAGTGCTGCGTCTAAAAAGTTACCCGGCCGAGCACGCGCAGGCCATCGCCCTGCGGCTCGACGACCACGGCCTCGCCTTCGCGTGGCGAAACGCCGGTCAGTGCCACGATGTCTTCCAGATGGGTGACCATGACCAGATTGTCAGAGCCGGAATAGGCGCGGATTTCCTTCAGGATCGCGTCGAGCTGTGCTGCCTTCTCGGCCGGATCGCTCTTCAGGAGATCAAGCGGCGCAAACAACTCCGGCTCGGCCTCGAAAGCGATGCGCGCGGTGTCGAGGCAGCGGCAATAGCGACTGGACAGCACGCGCTCGATCGGTGCAGCACGCGCGGCAAACAGAGCGCCGATCTTGCTCGCCTGCTGCTTGCCACGCGCTGACAGGTTCACCTGGGTGGCGCAGCTGTCGATGTCGAAATTGGCCGGATCGGTGGTGCCGGTGACCATGGCATGACGCAGCAGCACGACATGCCCGCCATCGCGCAGCAGCGCCCAGCCTGCATCCGTGGCGTGCGCCACGCCGGGAACAACAAGCAGGAACAACGCCAAGGCAAATCGAATCATCCGCTATCCTTCTGCGGTTCCCGGCAAGGGGTTCCGGTGGCAGGACATATAGGGACGGTAAAGCCGGCCGAAAGACAAGGCGCGGTGGGCGAGAAGCGTAGACGGTGAGAGGGATGGCATGGTGTAGCCGGCTTCGGTAAAACCCTGCTTGGCGTTCTCGAAGAATCCGATCGCCTTTTGATATTCGGCCTTGCCGCCGCCATAGCTGGCCCGATTCCAGCTGACATCCCCGAGATTGTTCTGCGCGAAGGCCATTGCATCGGAAGGCTTCCCTGGTGAATACCTTCAGCGTCGCCGTGAATGCGGCCTCGATCGGTGACGCTGCGCGCGTCGCTTTTCGTCTCGGCAACTGCAAGCGCGGTCGCGGCAAGACAAAGCAGTGCGGCGACGAAAGCCGTCAGCCATGCCCGCTGCAAAAGACTGAGGTTCGAGAGTCGGACAAAGGCCATTTGTCGTTCGTGTCCGCCCTGATGATCCAAGCCCTCTATAACGCTGCCAGCCGACGATGATCAAATTCAGGCGCGATTGCGTCGCGGTCCTGGCTCGCCTATCACGGGAAACCCGCCCCTCACGGTAAAAATGTCTCCGCTCACCGAAACCGTTCTTTTCGTCTTCAGCCTTGTCGCGCTCGGCTACCTCGCCGGGCTCACCGGCTATCTGAAGCGGGCGAGCGGCGAGGGGATTTCGGAATTTGCCATCAACGTGGCGATGCCGCTGCTGCTGTTCCAGACGATGGTGAAGTCCGACTTCCACGGCGTGGCGCCTTGGCCGCTGTGGGGCGCTTACTTCACGGCGGTTGCAATGACATGGGCTGCCGGCCATCTGGTGACGACGCGGATTTTCGGGCGGGACGCACGCGCAGGCATCGTCGGTGGAGTGTCGTCGTCCTTCTCGAACGTGGTGCTGCTGGGCATTCCCTTCATTCTCGGCGTATTCGGGTCGAGGGGATTCGAAGTGCTGTCGCTGCTCGTTTCCGTGCATCTGCCGACCATGATGATGGCTTCGATCATCATGTTCGAGATATTTGGCCGCGGTGGCAGTGAGCCCGTACACCCGCTGCGCATCGTCCAGAGCTTTCTGAGAAGGCTGTTCACCAATCCCCTGATCATCGGTATCCTGGCCGGGCTGGCCTGGCGCCTAACCGGCGCGCCGCTGCCGAACCTTGCCACGCGGCTGGTCGATACGCTGGCTGACACTGCCGGGCCAGTGGCGCTGTTCGCCATGGGGCTCAGCCTGCGCCGTTTCGGCATATCGGGCAATGTCCGGCCGGCGTTGGCGCTTTCGGTGCTGAAGCTGTTCCTGATGCCGGCGCTGGTGCTGGTCTTCGTCTGGTTGCTCGGCATGCCGCCCTTGACGGCCAAGGTGGCGGTGATGGTGGCCGCGATGCCATCCGGCGTCAATTCCTATCTGATCGCGGTGCAGTTCAACACCGGCCAGGCGTTGGCGTCGAACCAGATGACCCTCGCCACGGCCTGCGCCGCCGTCACCACCGCGTTCTGGCTGACTGTTGTCTTGTACGTTTTCGGGTAAGGCATCGGTGTAAGCACGTCAGCCTGCTCTCGTCTCGCTCTGGCCCAAGCCCTATATGCCATCTTGCGATTGCTTGCGTGCCTTGCCCTCGGTAAAGAGCAGTGGCTCCGGCGTGCCGGCCTCAGTCCATGGCGCACGCGCACCGAAGATTTCACAGACCCGCCCGTCAGGGCGCCGAACGGAGGATAGCATGCTTCAGAAAACCAGCCATTTCATGCGGCAGGCCAATCTCATCAATGGCGAATGGGTGCAGGCCGACAGCGGCCAGACGGTCGACGTCAACAACCCGGCCACCGGTCTCAAGATCGGCACCGTGCCGAAGTCGGGCAAGGCCGAGACCCGCCGCGCCATCGAAGCCGCCGCGGAAGCTTTCAAGACCTGGCGCAAGACGACCGCGCTCGAGCGCTCGAAGCTGCTGCGCAAGCTGCACGACGCGATGATGGACAATCAGGACGTACTGGCCGAACTGCTGACCATCGAGCAGGGCAAGTCGCTGTTCGAATCGAAAGGGGAGATCGGCTCGGCCGCGTCCTACATATTGTGGTTCGCCGAGGAAGGTCGCCGCACCTATGGCGACGTCGTGCCGTCGCCATGGGCGGACCGCCGCATCCTGGTGACCAAGGAGCCGGTTGGCGTCATCGCCGCCATCACGCCGTGGAATTTTCCGTCCTCGATGCTGGCCCGCAAGCTCGGCCCGGCGCTCGCCGCCGGCTGCACCGCCGTGGTCAAGCCTGCGTCGCAGACGCCGTATTCGGGTCTCGCCTGGGGCGCGCTCGCAGAGGAAGTCGGTTTCCCCAAGGGCGTCGTCAACATCCTGACCGGTTCGGCCAGCGAGATCGGCGACGAGATCTGCGCCAATCCGCTGGTGTCGAAGATCACTTTCACCGGCTCGACCGAGGTCGGCAAGCTTCTCATCCAGAAGTCGTCGGTCACCGTCAAGAAGGTGTCGATGGAACTCGGCGGCAACGCGCCGTTCATCGTTTTCGACGACGCCGACCTCGAGCGTGCCGTCGCCGGCGCCATCACCGCCAAGTACCGCAATTCCGGCCAGACCTGCGTTTGCACCAACCGCTTCCTTGTCCAGGCAGGTGTCTATGACAAGTTCGTCGAGAAGCTCGCTGCCGCCAGCAACGCGCTGAAGGTCGGCTCCGGCCTCGAGGACGGCGTGCAGCAGGGGCCGCTGATCGACGAGAAGGCGGTCGAGAAGGTCGAGGAACTGATCGCCGACGCCACATCAAAGGGCGGCAAGATCGTTGCCGGCGGCAAGCGCCATGCGCTCGGCGGTTCGTTCTTCCAGCCGACGGTCATCGCCAACGCGACACCCAAGATGCGCTTCATGAAGGAAGAGATCTTTGGCCCGGTCGCACCGGTGTTCAAGTTCGAGACCGAAGAGGAAGCCGTCGCCCTCGCCAACGACACCGAATTCGGCCTTGCCTGCTACTTCTACACCGGTGACCTCGGCCGCGCCTTCCGAGTGATGGAAGGGCTGAAATACGGTATGGTCGGGGTCAATGAAGGCCTCATCACCACGCCGGAAGCGCCGTTCGGCGGCGTCAAGGAATCCGGCCTCGGCAAAGAAGGCGGGCATCAGGGCATCGAGGATTATCTCGACACCAAATATGTCTGCATCGGCGGCCTCGGCCTCTGATAGGCTATCCCTGAGATGGGGAGGCCGATGGCCTGCCCATCTCTCATGGAAAAACCAGCCGAAGTCTTCTGGATCAACTGGCATTTACGGGCATGGCGATGAAGGACGGCGAGGTTTTCGGCACGACGCAGGCTGGCGAGCAGGTGCGTCGCTTCACGATCAGGGGCGGCGGCATCACAGCCAACATCATCGGTCTGGGCGCGATCATCCAGGATTTGCGCCTGACCGGGCACGATGCTCCGCTGGTGCTCGGCTACGACAGTCTGGAAGGCTACGAGACGGATACGGCCTTCTTCGGTGCGGTCGTCGGCCGCTATGCCAACCGCATCCGCGACGGCCGCTTCACCATTGGCGGCAGCCGCTACCAGACCGAGCAAAACTTCCTCGACAAGCATACGCTGCATGGCGGCTCGCAAGGTTACTCCCACCGGGCGTGGACGGTTTCCTTGCATGGCAGGGATTTCGTCACGCTGACGCTGCACGATCCCGACGGCACGATGGGTTTTCCCGGCGCGCTCGACGTCACCTGCACCTACCGGCTGAAGATCCCCGGCACGCTCAGCGTCGAGCTGACCGCCACCTGCGAGGAGCCGACGCTGTGCAATCTCACCCAGCATTCCTATTTCAACCTGGATGATGGCGGCGCAGGCGACATTCTCGACCACAGGATGATGCTGAATGCCGGCGCCTACCTGCCGGTCGATGGCGACATGATCCCCACAGGCGTGGTCAAGCCGGTTGACGGCACGCCATTCGATTTCCGCCAGGCGCGGCCGCTGCGCATGGAAACCGAGGGTGATCAACTGCCCTACGACCAGAATTTCTGCCTTGCTTCGGCACGCGGGCCGCTCAAGCAGGCGGCATGGACGCAAGGCGCCAGTTCCGGTGTCGAGATGGAGGTCTGGACCACCGAGCCCGGCGTCCAGCTCTATACCGGCCAGTATGTGACGCCGCGCACCGGGCTGGAAGCGCGGAACTACAAGGCCTTTTGCGGCTTCTGCCTGGAGCCGCAGATTTGGCCGGACGCGCCGAACCGGCCTTATTTCCCGCAAGCAACGCTGTGGCCGGGCGCGATCTACCACCACGTCACGGAATACAGGTTCCGCCTGCCCTAGTTTTCCGACCTTAGAGCGTTTCACGTTTTGACGGAAGCGTACCCGGCTTTTGCGAAGTAGTTTTTGCATTCGGCTGCCTCGATGGTTTCGACGAGGTGGCCGATGTGGCGCCACGTGTCCTCGACGGTGCGTTTCTGA
>NZ_RZQT01000174.1:0-10517 GCF_003998485.1 Mesorhizobium sp. M7A.F.Ca.CA.001.04.2.1 | reverse complement strand
CCATGTTCAACTCGCTGTTCTTCGATAGCGAGCGCTACGATCTGTCGGCCGTCGGCCGCGTCAAGATGAACATGCGCCTCGAACTGAAGGCCGAGGACACCGTGCGCGTGCTGCGCAAGGACGACATCCTGGCCGTGGTCAGGACGCTGGTTGAACTGCGCGACGGCAAGGGCGAGATCGACGACATCGACAATCTCGGCAACCGCCGCGTACGTTCGGTCGGCGAGCTGATGGAAAACCAGTACCGCGTCGGCCTGCTGCGCATGGAGCGTGCGATCAAGGAGCGTATGTCCTCGATCGAGATCGACACGGTCATGCCGCAGGACCTGATCAACGCCAAGCCGGCGGCTGCCGCCGTGCGCGAGTTCTTCGGTTCCTCGCAGCTGTCGCAGTTCATGGACCAGACCAACCCGCTGTCGGAGATCACCCACAAGCGCCGCCTCTCGGCGCTTGGACCGGGCGGTCTGACCCGCGAGCGCGCCGGCTTCGAAGTGCGCGACGTGCACCCGACGCATTACGGCCGCATCTGCCCGATCGAGACGCCGGAAGGCCCGAATATCGGTCTGATCAACTCGCTGGCCACCTTCGCACGCGTCAACAAGTACGGCTTCATCGAGAGCCCGTACCGCAAGATCGTCGACGGCAAGCTGACCAATGACGTCGTCTATCTCTCGGCGATGGAAGAGGCCAAGCACCATGTTGCGCAGGCCAACGCCGAGCTCGACAAGAACGGTGGTTTCGTCGACGAATTCGTCATTTGCCGCAGTGCCGGCGAAGTGATGATGGCGCCGCGCGAAAACGTCGATCTGATGGACGTGTCGCCGAAGCAGATGGTGTCGGTGGCCGCGGCCCTGATCCCGTTCCTGGAAAACGACGACGCCAACCGCGCTCTGATGGGTTCGAACATGCAGCGTCAGGCCGTGCCGCTGGTGCGCGCCGAGGCGCCGTTCGTCGGCACCGGCATGGAGCCGATCGTCGCCCGTGACTCGGGCGCCGCCATCGGCGCCCGCCGCGGCGGCATCGTCGACCAGGTGGACGCGACGCGTATCGTTATCCGCGCCACCGAAGATCTCGATCCGGGCAAGTCCGGCGTCGACATCTACCGGTTGATGAAGTTCCAGCGTTCGAACCAGAACACCTGCATCAACCAGCGCCCGCTGGTTCGCATGGGCGACCGGGTCAACAAGGGCGACATCATCGCCGACGGTCCGTCGACCGAGCTCGGCGATCTGGCGCTCGGCCGCAACGTGCTGGTCGCGTTCATGCCGTGGAACGGCTACAACTACGAGGACTCGATCCTCCTGTCCGAACGCATCGTCGCCGACGACGTCTTCACCTCGATCCACATCGAGGAGTTCGAGGTCATGGCGCGCGATACCAAGCTTGGACCGGAGGAAATCACGCGCGATATCCCGAACGTCTCGGAAGAAGCGCTAAAGAACCTCGACGAAGCCGGCATCGTCTACATCGGTGCGGAAGTTCAGCCGGGCGACATCCTGGTCGGCAAGATCACGCCGAAGGGCGAAAGCCCGATGACGCCGGAAGAGAAGCTTCTGCGCGCCATCTTCGGCGAAAAGGCATCCGATGTGCGCGACACCTCGATGCGCATGCCTCCTGGCACTTTCGGCACCGTCGTCGAGGTGCGCGTCTTCAATCGCCACGGTGTGGAGAAGGACGAGCGCGCCATGGCGATCGAGCGCGAGGAGATCGAACGCCTCGCCAAGGACCGCGACGACGAGCAGGCCATTCTGGACCGTAACGTCTACGCGCGTCTTTCCGACGTGCTCGTCGGCAAGGAAGCGATCGCTGGACCGAAGGGCTTCAAGAAGGGCTCGACGCTGTCCAAGGATACGCTCGACGAGTATCCGCGTTCGCAGTGGTGGCAGTTTGCCGTGGAGAACGAAAAGCTCCAGAGCGAGCTGGAAGCGCTGCGTGGCCAGTATGACGATTCCAAGAAGGCGCTTGAACAGCGTTTCATGGACAAGGTCGAGAAGGTCCAGCGCGGCGACGAAATGCCTCCGGGCGTCATGAAGATGGTCAAGGTCTTCGTGGCCGTGAAGCGCAAGATGCAGCCCGGCGACAAGATGGCCGGCCGTCACGGCAACAAGGGTGTCGTGTCGCGGATCGTTCCGGTCGAGGACATGCCTTTCCTCGAGGACGGCACGCATGCCGATATCGTGCTCAACCCGCTGGGTGTGCCGAGCCGCATGAATGTCGGCCAGATCCTGGAAACGCATCTGGGCTGGGCATGTGCGGGCATGGGCAGGAAGATCGGCGAGCTGATCGACACGTACAAGGCAGCCGGCGACATCAAGCCCCTGCGCAAGACGCTCGAGAGCTTCATCCCGGCCAACGACCGCAACGAGCCGGTTCGCGACTATGACGACGAGAGCATCGTTCGCCTCAGCGAGCAGATGCGCCGCGGCGTCTCGATCGCGACCCCGGTGTTCGACGGCGCGCATGAGGCTGACATCAACATCATGCTGGAGCAGGCGGGCCTGCACAGCAGCGGTCAGTCGCAGCTCTATGACGGACGCACGGGCGAGCCGTTCGATCGCAAGGTGACGATGGGCTACATCTACATGCTCAAGCTTCACCATCTCGTGGACGACAAGATCCACGCGCGTTCGATCGGTCCGTACTCGCTCGTCACCCAGCAGCCGCTGGGCGGCAAGGCGCAGTTCGGTGGCCAGCGCTTCGGCGAGATGGAGGTCTGGGCGCTGGAAGCGTACGGCGCCGCCTACACGCTGCAGGAAATGCTGACGGTAAAGTCCGACGACGTCGCCGGCCGTACCAAGGTCTACGAGGCGATCGTGCGTGGCGACGACACCTTCGAGGCCGGCATCCCGGAGAGCTTCAACGTTCTCGTCAAGGAAATGCGGTCTCTCGGCCTCAATGTCGAGCTGGAGAACACCAAGCTCGACGACAACCCTGTCCGGCTGCCCGACGCGGCCGAGTAAGGCAATGGCGCGCCACGGCTGTCCGCGGCGCGCCTCGAGCATGATCCCGAAAAGTGGTTACCGGTTTTCGGACAGGATCATGCTCAACCGGGAAGAATTCGACGGCCAGTGGCCGACAAAGACGGCGGGCGTTTGGCTCGCGACTAGATGCAAGGGATCTTCGAGGATCCCGAAAAGGAGAACGGCATGAACCAAGAGGTCATGAATCTCTTCAATCCGCAGGCGCCTGCGCAGGTGTTCGATTCCATCCGGATATCGCTTGCCAGCCCTGAGAAGATTCTGTCCTGGTCTTTCGGCGAGATCAAGAAGCCGGAGACCATCAACTACCGCACCTTCAAGCCGGAGCGTGACGGTCTGTTCTGCGCGCGCATTTTTGGCCCGATCAAGGACTACGAGTGCCTGTGCGGCAAGTACAAGCGCATGAAGTACAAGGGCGTCATCTGCGAGAAGTGCGGCGTCGAAGTCACGCTGTCGCGCGTTCGCCGCGAGCGCATGGGCCATATCGAGCTGGCGGCACCGGTCGCCCATATCTGGTTCCTGAAGTCGCTGCCGTCGCGCATCGGCACGCTGCTCGACATGACCCTGAAGGACATCGAGCGCGTCCTCTACTTCGAGAACTACATCGTCACCGAACCTGGCCTCACCGCGCTGAAGGAGCACCAGCTGCTCAGCGAGGAAGAGTACATGATCGCCGTCGACGAGTATGGCGAGGATTCGTTCACCGCCATGATCGGCGCCGAGGCCATTCATGACCTCCTGGCCGGCATGGACCTGGAGAAGATCGCCGGCGACCTGCGTTCGGAACTGGCGTCGACCACCTCCGAGCTGAAGCAGAAGAAGTATCTGAAGCGGCTCAAGGTCGTCGAGAACTTCATGGAATCCGGCAATCGTCCGGAATGGATGATCATGAAGGTGGTTCCGGTGATCCCGCCGGACCTGCGTCCGCTCGTCCCGCTGGACGGCGGCCGTTTCGCCACGTCGGATCTGAACGATCTCTATCGCCGCGTCATCAACCGCAACAACCGTCTGAAGCGGCTGATCGAGCTGCGCGCCCCCGGCATCATCGTGCGCAATGAAAAGCGCATGCTGCAGGAAGCCGTCGATGCGCTGTTCGACAACGGCCGTCGCGGCCGCGTCATCACCGGCGCCAACAAGCGCCCGCTGAAGTCGCTGTCCGACATGCTCAAGGGCAAGCAGGGCCGATTCCGTCAGAACCTGCTCGGCAAGCGCGTCGACTATTCCGGCCGCTCGGTCATCGTGACCGGTCCGGAGCTCAAGCTGCACCAGTGCG
The DNA here is from genome assembly GCF_003998485.1 of Mesorhizobium sp. M7A.F.Ca.CA.001.04.2.1. Lineage (NCBI taxonomy): Bacteria > Pseudomonadati > Pseudomonadota > Alphaproteobacteria > Hyphomicrobiales > Phyllobacteriaceae > Mesorhizobium > Mesorhizobium sp. M7A.F.Ca.CA.001.04.2.1. The sequence goes on along the minus strand of NZ_RZQT01000174.1, from coordinate 6,266 downwards.
GCCTGCCCAAGAAGATGGCGCTCGAACTGTTCAAGCCCTTCATCTACGCCCGTCTCGACGCCAAGGGTTACTCCTCGACCGTCAAGCAGGCGAAGAAGCTGGTCGAAAAGGAGCGTCCGGAAGTCTGGGATATCCTCGACGAGGTCATCCGCGAGCATCCGGTGCTGCTGAACCGTGCGCCGACGCTGCACCGTCTCGGCATCCAGGCGTTCGAGCCGATCCTGATCGAAGGCAAGGCGATCCAGCTGCACCCGCTGGTCTGCACGGCCTTCAACGCCGACTTCGACGGCGACCAGATGGCCGTTCACGTGCCGCTGTCGCTGGAAGCGCAGCTTGAAGCCCGCGTGCTGATGATGTCGACCAACAACATCCTGCACCCGGCTTCCGGCGCGCCGATCATCGTGCCGTCGCAGGACATGGTTCTGGGTCTCTACTATCTCTCGATCGTCAACCAGAACGAGCCGGGCGAGGGCATGGTGTTTGCCGACATGGGCGAACTCCAGCACGCGCTCGAGACCAAGGCGGTGACGCTGCACTCCAAGATCAAGGGTCGTTTCCGCACGGTCGACGCCGAAGGCAAGGTCGTGTCGAAGATCCATGACACCACGCCTGGCCGCATGATCATCGGCGAGCTTCTGCCGAAGAACGTCAACGTGCCTTACGAGACCGCCAACCAGGAGATGACCAAGAAGAACATCTCCAAGATGATCGACACCGTCTACCGCCACTGCGGTCAGAAGGAGACGGTCATTTTCTGCGATCGCATCATGGCGCTCGGCTTCAGCCATGCCTGCCGCGCCGGCATTTCGTTCGGCAAGGACGACATGCTGATCCCGGATGCCAAGATCAAGCTGGTCTCCGACACCGAGGCTTTGGCCAAGGAATACGAGCAGCAGTACAATGACGGTCTGATCACGCAGGGCGAGAAGTACAACAAGGTCGTCGACGCCTGGGCCAAGTGCTCGGAAAAGGTCGCCGACGAGATGATGGCCCGCATCAAGGCGGTCGAGTTCGAGGACAATGGCCGTCAGAAGCCGATGAACTCGATCTACATGATGTCGCACTCCGGTGCGCGTGGCTCGCCCACCCAGATGCGCCAGCTTGCCGGCATGCGCGGCCTTATGGCCAAGCCGTCGGGTGAAATCATCGAGACGCCGATCATCTCGAACTTCAAGGAAGGCCTGACCGTGCTCGAGTACTTCAACTCGACCCACGGCGCCCGCAAGGGTCTGGCCGACACCGCCTTGAAGACGGCGAACTCGGGTTACCTCACCCGTCGTCTGGTCGACGTGGCGCAGGACTGCATCGTCAACTCCGTCGACTGCGGCACCGACAAGGGCCTCACCATGCAGCCGATCGTCGATGCCGGTCAGGTCGTTGCTTCGGTCGGCCAGCGCGTGCTGGGCCGTACGTCGCTCGACGACATCACCCATCCGGTGTCGGGCGAGATCCTGGTCAAGGCCGGAACGCTGATGGACGAGCGTGACGTGGAACAGATCGAAAAGGCCGGCGTCCAGTCGGTCCGCATCCGCTCGGCACTGACTTGCGAAGTCAGGGTTGGCGTCTGCGCGGTCTGCTACGGTCGCGATCTGGCCCGCGGCACCCCGGTCAACCAGGGCGAAGCCGTCGGCGTCATCGCGGCGCAGTCGATCGGCGAGCCGGGCACCCAGCTCACCATGCGTACCTTCCACATGGGCGGTACCGCGCAGGTGGTGGACAGCTCGTTCCTTGAAGCCTCGTATGAGGGCAAGGTCGAGATCCGCAACCGCAACGTGGTGCGCAACTCCGACGGCCAGCAGATGGTCATGGGCCGCAACATGGCGGTGCTGATCCTCGACGAAGCCGGCAAGGAGCGCGCCTCGCACCGTCTCACCTATGGTTCGCGCATCTTCGTGGACGATGGTGACAAGGTGAAGCGCGGCCAGCGTATCGCCGAGTGGGATCCCTACACGCGTCCGGTCCTCACCGAAATCGAGGGCAGGGTGTCGTACGAGGATCTGGTCGACGGCATTTCCGTTCAGGAAACGGCCGACGAGTCGACCGGCATCACCAAGCGTGAGGTCATCGACTGGCGCTCGACGCCGCGTGGCAACGACCTGAAGCCGGCGATTGCGATCCAGGACGCCAAGGGCAAGGTCGGCAAGCTGTCCAAGGGCGGCGACGCCCGCTTCCTGCTCTCGGTCGAGGCCATTCTTTCGGTCGAGCCGGGTTCGCAGGTTCGCCCCGGCGACGTTTTGGCGCGTATTCCGATGGAAAGCGCCAAGACCAAGGACATCACCGGCGGTCTGCCGCGTGTTGCCGAGCTGTTCGAGGCACGTCGTCCGAAGGATCACGCCATCATCGCCGAGATCGACGGCACGATCCGCTTCGGCCGCGACTACAAGAACAAGCGTCGCATCATCATCGAGCCGCATGACTCGACGCTTGAGCCGGTCGAATACCTGATCCCGAAGGGCAAGCCGTTCCATCTCCAGGACGGCGACGTCATCGAGAAGGGCGACTACATCCTCGACGGCAACCCGGCGCCGCACGACATCCTGGCGATCAAGGGCGTGGAGGCACTTGCTTCCTACCTCGTCAACGAGATCCAGGAAGTCTACCGTCTGCAGGGCGTGTCGATCAACGACAAGCACATCGAGGTGATCGTTCGCCAGATGCTGCAGAAGGTCGAGATCACGGTGCAGGGCGACTCGACCTACATTCCGGGCGATCATGTCGACGTGATCGAACTGGAAGAGGTCAACGAGCGTCTGGTCGAGGACGGCAAGAAGCCGGCCGAAGGCCTGCCGGTGCTGCTCGGCATCACCAAGGCATCGCTGCAGACGCCGTCCTTCATCTCGGCCGCCTCCTTCCAGGAGACGACGCGAGTGCTGACGGAAGCTGCCGTTGCCGGCAAGACCGACATGCTGCAGGGCTTGAAGGAAAACGTCATCGTCGGCCGGTTGATCCCGGCCGGTACCGGCGGCACGATGAGCCAGATCCGGCGCATCGCCACCTCGCGCGACGAACTGATCATCGACGAGCGCCGCAAGGCCTCGGGTGTGGAAGTCGCCGAGCCGATGCTCGCCGATATGACCACCGCCGCGCAGTAAGCGCGGACGGAACGTGAAGAGGAAAAGGGGCCGGTGGCCCCTTTTTCGCGTTTTGGCTTGCGCATCGGATCAGCGAAGATGATGGCTTGCGTCCAGATGCGGGGGAGCCTTGATGAGCGAAGAATACGACCTCGACAAAGCGGTCACCATCACATTGTCGCAGGCCAAGATGGCCGTCCTGATAGATATCTGCGCCAGGATCGGCGACTTCGGCCTGTCTCCGGAAGAGGAGTTCGTGCTGAGGGAAATCGAGGCGGCGGTCGAGCCGGAAATCGACTTCATCTTCGACCCCGGCTACAGGGCGATCGTGGCGGAAATCAAGAGCAAGCTCCGGCAGGAACTCGACCCGGAAGGCGCCCTGCGGGCTGCCGACAAGCATTTCGAGCCGGGCGCGCAAGCGATGATCTGGTTCGACGCGGCCCTGGAACATCCCGCGGATGATGATTTGCTAAGGCACTGCGTTGCGGCGGTTCTCGAGCTGAGCGCGCAGAGTGTGGATGTTGTTCACAGCGTCGCCGAACTCGGGGATGCGCCCGCCACCTGCGTCGTAGATGGCGCGTCGGAAGACGCCTATTCGCAACTCGTGACCATCTATCTCTCGGATATGTTTCAGCAACCGGATGCCGTCGAGAGCGGCGCGCGGCTGGCGCGGCTGCTCGACAGGTCATTGCTTCTCGCCAACGATGCCACGGCGGATCCCTACTCGTTCATTCTTGTGTCCAGGACGGGTGGGCAGTCGGTCGTGTCGGTTGCCTCGGACGAACTGGACGAGAACGGCCGGTATATTATCTTGAAGCCAGAGGCTCTTTGAGTGGGTCGAACGTCGACCCGCGGACGTCTCCGGAAAGGGCAGCACTTACGATGAGCAGGAACAATTGGGCGGCAGTCGACGACTACATCGTCGGTTCCCTCTTTGAGGCGGACCCCGTGCTTGATGCCGTTCTGGCGGCCAACCACGATCATGGCCTTCCGGCGATCGACGTGTCGCCGGCGCAGGGCAAGCTGCTTTCACTTCTTGCGCGCATGCAGGGAGCGAAGAAGGTCCTCGAAATAGGCACGCTGGGCGGCTATTCGACCATCTGGATGGCGCGCGCACTGCCTGCCGACGGCAAGATCGTGACGCTTGAACTCGATCAGCACCATGCTCATGTCGCGCGATCGAATTTCGAGCGGGCAGGGGTATCGGAGCGGGTGGAACTGCGGGTCGGTCCGGCGCTTCAGTCGCTCGCAGCACTTGGCACCGAGAATGCCGGGCCATTCGACTTCATCTTCATCGATGCCGACAAGCCGAACAATCCGCACTACCTATCCTGGGCCATGCGGTTGTCGCGGCCCGGAACGGCCATCGTCTGCGACAACGTCATTCGAGATGGTGATGTGGTGAACGAAGATGGCCGCGACGCCAATGTCGAAGGCGCGCGCGCCGCATTCTCATTCATCGGCAGCGAGAAGCGTCTGGACGGCACCGCCATCCAGACCGTCGGCGCCAAGGGCTATGATGGCTTTGCGATTGCGATCGTGGAGTGAGATCGCGCCATGATTGTCTGAATGACGCTGATATCAGACCAACTCGGCGGCTGTTCGTTTGTCGACCGGCTTCCCCCAATCCGTTGCTGCTTCGCAGCGGCACCTTTCCCCCCTCCGGAGGGAAAGGAAAGGAGCGTTGCTGAACGAGCGTTGGCGTCAATAGGTTCGCGCCCTTCCTCTACCCCGTCGATCGGGGGAGAGGTGGCTCGGCGTAGCCGAGACGGAGTGGGGGTCGACCTGGCACCAGCGTGCATTCACGCCAGGTCCGCGATCCCGTCGCGTGCACAGCTCAATCGAAAAACGCCTCGACTACGTTGCGCTTGCCGAGCATGAAGGCGTCAGCGACATGCTGGAGCGGGGCCAGATCGACATCGGAAACGCCGGCGCGCACGATCTCGGCGAAGCGCTTGTAGAGCATCGGATATTCCGCTTCCGGCTCTTCGTGAATGAGCTTGCCATCGATGGCGAGCTTCGAGCCGCCGCCCGACAGCACCATGGCGCCCTTGTCGGTGTCGGCCAGGATGTCCCAGCTTTGCGGGCCTGTCTGCAGCCAGTCGAGGTCCATCGTCACCGGCAGGCCATTCGAGGTGCGGAAGGTGACGCGCGCGGCAACCGGGGAGGCGCGGTTTTCGGGAAAGTCGAGCACCGCCGAGGTGATGAACATGGCCGGCAGGATATGGGTGGCAATCGACAGCGCGTTGATGCCGGGATCGAAGACGCCAAAACCGCCGGGAGCCCAGATCCATTCCTGGTTCGGGTGCCAGCGGCGCACATCCTCTTTCCAGTTGATGGCGGCCGAGCGGATGCGGGCTGAACTTAGAAAAGCACGTGCGGCCTCGACGGCCGGCGCATAGCGCGAGTGCCAGCTGGCGAACAGCGAGACGCCGTTGTGCGCAGCCAATGTCTTGAGGTCTTCGACCTCGCTGACAGTAGCGCCCGGCGGCTTCTCCAGGAAGACATGCTTCTTTGCCGTCAGCGCCGTCCGCGCCGCGTCGTAGCGGAATTGCGGCGGCATGCAGAGCGAGACGGCCTCGAGCTCGGCTACGGCGTCGAGCATGGCTTCGATGGTGGGGAAATTCGGGATGTCATCCACCTTGCCGTGACGGCTGGCGGCCGCGACGAGGCGATAGTCCTGGTCTTTCGCCAGGGCCGGCAGGTGCTGGTCGCGGACGATCTTGCCGACGCCGACGATGCCTATCTTGATGGGCTGGGACACGGCCGCTCCGTCTGTTTGATGATGGTGATGGCTTCTTATCAGAACACTTGCCTCGGGCAAGCCGAAGCCGAGCAGCCAAGCTCAGCCTTCCCTTAGCGGCAGCACATTTGTCGGCTGGGAAGGCCTCGGTCGCCGATTCGGTTCGGCAGTCGATTCGAAAGCTGGACCCGGGTCAGATCGGCACGTCGAAGGTAACGATCGACACTTCGCCTTCGAGCGCGCCCTGGAAGGCGGAAATATGCGGCTCTTCGTCGGGGATGCCGTCCATGTCGCCGATCTGGTCGAGCTCGGCCTCGGCGTAACCTTCGGCGGCAAGCGATTCGAGCGCCCGGCGCACCGCCGAATCGTCGTCGGGCGCAACCAGCATGACGTGGACGCCTTCCGGTTTGCCGCCTTTTTTCTTCCACACCCGGCCGGTGATGATGGTGACC
>NZ_RZQT01000173.1:0-10604 GCF_003998485.1 Mesorhizobium sp. M7A.F.Ca.CA.001.04.2.1 | reverse complement strand
CCGGAAAATACCGCCGTGACAGCCCCACCGCCCGCCAACTCGCGGGCTGGTCGGAACCACCGATCCGCGACGAGGACCGGCTGTGGCGGATCGTCGATGTGCTTGTGGAGATCGGCGCGCAGCGCGGCGTGTCGGCAGCGCAGGTGGCGCTGGCCTGGCTGCTTGGCCGGCCGTCCATCAGTTCCCTGGTGATCGGCGGCAGGACGGAAACGCAGTTCCTGGACAACATCGCGGCGGCAAGCCTGGTGCTTTCCCACGAGGAGCGCGCGCGCCTCGACGCGGTCAGCCGGCCGCCCCTGCTCTATCCCTACTGGCACCAGCAGCTGACGGCAAAGGACCGCTTTGGTGCCGCCGATCTGGTGATTGACCGAAGCGGCATCTGATCGGCAAATCGACGGCGATAGGTATCGCCGCCGCAATGATGGGCGTGGCCCCATCATTGCGGCGCGCATCTTGCAAGCCTGGCCATCATCGACGCACTATCGCTTCAGCTGTTGTGTTTGACGGCTAATGCTCCTAGGCAGGACCAGAGCCGCGAGGCAGTGAAAAAGGAGCCGATATGGCGCGACCACCAAACTACGATCAGGAACGCAAGGAACGCGACCGCCAGAAGGCGGCCAAGAAGGCCGAGAAGCTGGCAGCCAAGGTTGCAGCGAGGGAACGTGCGAAGCCCGAAGACGAGACTGAAGCCGAAACCGAAACGGCAAAGTGACGGCAAAAGGCCCGCAGATGCGGGCCGTGCCTCAATCCGGATTGCCGCCTCGGATGTCGCCTTGTGTCAGGCCGGCGCCTTGTCGCTGACAAAGACGTCCACTTCGCGCGCCGCCGCAATGAAGGCGCGCCTGGCGTTCATCGCCGGCTTGTCGCCGGCGAGTGCGTCATGGCAGGCCTGCAGGGCCGCGCGATGCTTGGGGCTGCGCTTGCCGGGCCAGCTGTTGAGGAGGTAGTCGGAAGCCTCACGCGCCGTGCGCAAGAGCTGAGTGCTTCCCGCCGCGACTGACTTCACAGTCACAGGTGTTTCAAATCGGTTGTTTTCCATCGCCGCTCCTTACGCCATCGGCGTCTGCGAAGCGAGGGCGAAAGTGCGCACACGTCCAGACGCCGCTTTGCGCCCCTTCATCCACCTTAAGCAGCAACGACGGCAAAGCCTCTGGCGCGAAGACCGCGCCGATCGTTGGCGAGCGACGTCACCAGCCGGTCGCGGCTGCCGACAATGTGGACCGAGAGCAGGCGCGCAGCTTCATCGGCGTCGCCACGGCGTGCCGCCGCCAGTATGGCGCGATGTTCGGCCCAGGCACGGCTGAGGGCCGCTTCGTCGCGAACCTCCAGCCAGCGCGCCCGTGACAGGCGTGTCATGGCATCGCGGACCGCCCGGAACAGGAATTCATTGCCCGAAAGACGCGCCAGTTCGATGTGAAAATCCATGCCGACGCGATGCCATTCCTCGCGCGGCGTGTCGTTGTCGCAGGATTCGAGCATCGCCTGGATGACATCGATGGCGCTCCGGTCCGCCAGGCTGCATGTCAGGCGAACTGCCGCAACCTCGACCGCCTCCCTGTAGACGGCGATCTGCTCGAGTTCAGCCAGATTGATCGGCGACACCGTCCAGCCGCGCCCGTCCCTGCCGACCAGCCCCTCGGTCTCGAGCCGCAGAAGTGCTGCCCTGACCGGGGTTCGCGATGCACCGAAACGGCTCTCGATCCAGCGCTCGGTCAGCTTTTCGCCGGGACCGATCTCGAGGCCCAGGATCATCTGCCGAAGCTGTTTTTCGACGCTGTGCATCTGCGACATTGTCGTTTCCATCTTTTGGCCGTTTGCGATCGTCTTGCCGATCACGTTCGACAGGTTGCATTGACAGCGGCCAAGCTTGCGTCCATGACGTGCACCATCTTGGTATCCCAAATTGGTATCCGCAGCAAGCATCGATAGAAGAGTTGCTGGGGCAGGACATACGACATGCAGCAGAGCACGCCCCCGGCGACCGACAGCGCCTACAACATCCACTGGCGGCGCAATCTGTTCGTGTGCTTCGCCGGTTCGTTTTCGACGCTTGTCGCCATGACGCTGCTTCTGCCGTTCCTGCCGCTCTATATCGAGCAGCTGGGTGCCGAGGGTCACGCGGCGATCGTGCAATGGTCGGGGATTGCCTATGGCGCGACGTTCTTCGCGGCGGCGCTGGTGGCGCCGCTCTGGGGACGTCTCGGCGACCGCTATGGCCGCAAGGTGATGCTGGTTCGCGCCAGCTTCGGCATGGCCATATGCATGTCGCTGACCGGCATGGTGCAGACGGTCTGGCAGCTGGTGCTGCTGCGGCTGCTCATCGGCTTTGCCGGCGGCTACTCCTCGGGATCGACCATCCTCGTCGCCATGCAGACACCCAAGGAGCGTTCCGGCTGGGCGCTGGGCCTGCTGTCGGCCGGTATCACGGGCGGGGCTCTGGTCGGCCCGCTGGTTGGCGGCGCCCTGCCGCCGCTGATCGGCATCCGCGCCACCTTTCTCCTCTCCGGCGGCGTCATCTTCCTGGCATTCCTGGCGACCACGTTTCTGATCAAGGAGAATCCCCGGCCGAAAACAGCAGACGCCGGAGCGACGCAGAAGCGGAAAGGCGGCTGGTCACAAATCCCCGACAAACGGCCTGTTGTCGCCATGCTGGCGACCGGCATGCTGTTGAGCTTCGCCACCATGTCGATCGAGCCGATCATCACCGTCTATGTGCAGCAGCTCATCGAGGACCAGAGCCGCGTCACGCTGATATCAGGCGTCGTCATGTCGGCGGCGGCCCTTGGCGCCATCCTGTCGGCCTCGCGCCTCGGCAAGCTCGCCGACCGCGTCGGCCACTGGAACGTCATCATCGGCGCGCTTGCCGTCTCGGCGCTGCTGCTGATCCCGCAGGCCTTCGTCACGCAGAGCTGGCAACTCATCGGCCTGCGCTTCCTGATGGGTCTGGCGCTGGGCGGGCTGTTGCCCTGCATCACCAGCGTGATCCGCCACAATGTTCCCGATGGGGTCGGCGGCAATGTGCTCGGGCTGTCGATCTCCGCCCAATATGTCGGGCAAGTCGCCGGCCCCTTGCTGGGCGGCTTTGCCGGTGGTCATTTCGGCATGCGCTCGGTGTTTCTGGGCACGTCCATCTTGATGGCCGGCGGCGCGGTGTATAACTGGCTGGCACAGTCACGCCGCGAGCAGGACATGGTTGCCAACCCCGGCAAGCCCTGACGGGGTTGGGCGTCACAGGGCCCCAAACATGAGCACAGCCGAACGACCTTCCGACAACAGCAGCCGTATCCTCGTCCTGGCCGGGGGCTTCTGCGGTGCTGCCGGCGTGGCGCTGTCGGCCGCGGCGGCGCATCTCGGCGGCGCCTTCGTTGGCACCGCCGCATCGTTCCTGCTGATGCATGCGCCGGTCTTCCTTGCCGCCGGATTGCTTGGCGCGAACCGGATCCTGCGCATCGGCAGCCTGATCCTGCTGGTTGGGCTCCTGCTGTTCTGCGGCGATCTGCTGGCCCGCGATTTCATCGGGTCGCGGCTATTCCCGCTGTCGGCGCCGATCGGCGGCACGCTGCTCATTGCCGGCTGGCTGGCGATCGCTGCGTCGGCGCTGGTGCGCGTGCGGTCCTGACGCCCGCCGGCACCAAACCTCGAGCGTGGCGGCTAATCCTGCCGGCGCTCGGGCTTGATGAGCAATTCGCGATTGCGCCGCCGCAGCCTTGCCAACCGATGCCGCTCCGGCCGTTCGGAAGCCGGCGCGATTCCCCAATAGTTGCGATAGATGTCTTCAAATAGATAGCTCACGGGATGCATGATGTGCGCTCCTTTCAGCGCTTGAATCGATCCAATCGAGAGGTGCGAAAAACCGACCCCGATCAGCTCCGCTTGCGCTCCACAAGGAACCGCAACTCGCGGACCCATGGGCTGGTTTTGCCGCGGCGCTTCTGCGTCGCGGTGTTCGACGAGATGCTCCAGTCGTTGCGGTAAATGTCTTCGAACAGAAAATTGACGGGATGCATGACACAACTCCCTACTTGATGTTGAATCGATCCAATTCAGCCAGCAGGCGTTTCCTTGGATCGATTCAAACATAGGCCCTATCGAAGCCTCGATCAAGCCAAAATTTGAACCGATCCAACGAAAGTGTTAAATGGGAAGAATTCAGGAGACGAAGATGGCGCCACTTATCTCTGCAAAGACAAGACCGGTCCGGCTGGCGGACATTGCCAAGGCAGCCGGCGTGTCGCACGGCACCGCGTCCAACGTCTTCGCCCGTCCGGAGATCGTGCGCGAGGAGGTCCGTGAACGGGTCAAGGCGGCAGCCGAGGCCATGGGATATGGCGGACCGGATCCCAAGGGCCGGCTGCTGCGCGCCGGCAAGGTCAATGCCATCGGTGTCGCGACCGCGGAACCCCTCTCCTATTTCTTCGACGATCCCTTTGCCCGGGTGATGATGGCCAGCATCTCGCAGGCTTGTGACGCGACCGGTGCGGGGATTTCGCTGGTCTCCGCCGTCAATGGCGAGCAGCTGGCGTGGAACATCCAGAGTGCGCTGGTCGATGGCTTCATCGTCTTCTGTGTCGATGGCGGCTCAAAGCTGGTCCAACTGGCGCGCGAACGCAAGCTCCCCTTTGTGGCGCTCGATCTCGATTCGGACGACGACGATGCGGTCGCGGCGATCGGCGTCGACAACATCGCCGGTGCCGGCCTGGCGGCCCGCCACCTGACCGAACTCGGACATCGCCGCTTTGCCGTGCTTACCCTGCCCTGTGCCGACGCAGGCTTCGGCCCTACCACAAGGGAGCAGGTGGAAATGGCCCTCTACTCCGCTACGCGGGACCGCCTGCGTGGCTATTTCGCGGAACTCTCCCGCGTCGACATCGACGTCGAGCGTGTGCCGATCTACGAGACCGTCAATGACGAGAAGAGCGTGTGGGCCGGCCTCGATCATATTTTCGCCGGTGCCGAGACGCCGACAGCCATCCTGGCGATGTCGGACAGGATGGCGCTCCATGCGCTGGACTGGCTGCGGCAGCACGACATTGCGGTACCGGGCGATGTTTCTGTCGTCGGCTTCGACGGTGTTCCGGAAGGGGCGGTTTCCAAGCCGCCGCTGACCACGATCGTCCAGCCGATCGCCGAGATGGGCCGCCTTGCCGTCAAGGCGATCCTTGAAAATGATGGTTCGTTCAGCCGGCAATCGCTGCCGGTCGAACTCGTGGTGCGGGCCTCATCCGGCCCCTCACCCACCTGAGCTCAACGGCCCATTCTTGTCGCCATGCCCGGCATCGCGAAGGATGCAGCATGGACGGGCGATGCGGCGCTGTGAGCCGGCCTGCTTTTGGCGGACCAGCCAAGGCCCGATAGCCATTCGAGATAGTAGGCGAGCGCGAACTGCATGACGATGCCGGCCGATATCAACAGGCTGTCATAGGCAAATCCGCCCGGATTGATCAGCTTCAGCACCTGCGCCGCCATTGCAAGCACCGTGCCGGCAATGAAAACCGGCAGCGATCGTTTGCCCAATATGGCAAGCGGATGATCGCGCCCGGTGCGAAACAGATTCGAGATCGCCGGGAATGCCACGATCAGGTAGCTCACTGCGAGTATATGCAGGAGCCTCGGCAGCGACAGGAACGTCTTGTCGAAACCGGTCAGCACCGGAGGCAGGCCAAACCAGGAGATATGCCCCCAGAGCGGGCTGTGCACCCAGACCAGGGCCACAACGGTGTAGGCCAAGGCCGCCCCAACCAGCCAGCGATTGACCGGGATGGTGCCGCCGCGACGCACATGCAGCGTGCCCGCCAGGCCGATGTTGAAAAGGAACTGCCACGACAGCGGGTTGAGAAACCAGAAGCCGGGCTCGGGGTAGTTGGGCGGAGCAATCTGGTAAATCCCCGCGACCAGCCACAGGGCGCCGGATGCCACCAGTGCCAGGACCGGCCGATAGCTGACAATGAGCAGGAACAGCGGCGCCAGCAAGAGCAGCACCGCATAGACGGGCAGGATGTTGTTGTACCCAAGTTGGTGGCCCAGCGTCACGATGCCGATCAGCACCTGCGGCGTATTCTTGATCAACGGCTCGATGTTGATCATCGTCAAAAGCTCCGGCCGCCTGGCAAACACCGCCGCAGCGCAGAAAATGGCCATCACCACCATGGTGGTGACGATGTGGGTGGCATAAAGCACACCGGCGCGGCGCAACATCTTCAAAGTTGCCAGCAGCCGGTTTCCAGGCTGGAATTTCTTGCCGTAGGCGAGCGCGACCGAGATTCCCGAGATCAGCACGAAGACCTCCGCCGCATCCGAAAAGCCGAAATTCTTGTATGTCAGATACTCGAAGGCGGTACCCGGCACATGGTCGACATAGATGGTCAACAAGGCGAGAGCACGGATCACATCGATGCGCGTGTCGCGCTCAGTGCGGTCCGGGACACGCGCCTCGCGGTCTGGAACACGCGCATCGCGGTCCGGGGAAATCTGGGTGGTCATCGACAAAAAGGCCTCAAAGCTGGTTGTTCATACCGGCAATGCGACCCCCGGCGCACCGCTTCGATTCCTCCCGAAGGATGTTATCGGCGGAGAAACGGACTGTAATGCGCCCGGTTCAATCAACTTTCGCGGAGCTTGAAAATATTGCGTTTTGAAGCCGGCAAATTGAGCGAAACGTCATATAATCAAGAGGATGGTCGATGATCGACGAGACCTCACAAGATGGTGCGTTGCGGCGTGATCTCGCCTTCCACTACCGGCTTTACGGCGCGGCGGATTCAACGGGCGACTGCTTCTTCCTGCTGCATGGGTCGGGTGTCGACGAGACGACATTGGTGCCGCTGGCGCGAGAGATCGCACCGCGTGCCACGCTCGTCGCGGTGCGTGGCCGCGTTGTCCAGGAGGATGGTTTCCGCTGGTTCGCGCGGATCACGCCGACGCGCTTCGAACAGGCGAGCATCCGCACCGAAACCGAGGCCTTTGCGGGCTTCGTCGCTGACGCGGCCACACGCCATCATCTCGACCTCTCGCGCACAATTTTCCTCGGCTATTCGAACGGCGCCAATCTGGTTTCGAGCCTGATGCTGCTGCATCCGGGCCTTGTCGAACGCGCCGCGCTGCTGCGACCGATGCCGGTGCTCGATGATGTGCCGGCGACGGATCTGTCAAAGGTGCGGGTGCTGATGATCGCCGGCGCCGCCGACCTCACCTATGCGCCTTTCGCCCCTGCTCTGGTGACATTGCTCAGTCGGCATGGCGCCGAGATCGACGCCAGGATTGTCTCATCAGGTCATGAATTCGGCAGCGCCGACGCGGCAATCGTCAGGCAATGGGTGGCGGGACCGGCGGCGGTGGCGCAGGCAGGCTGACAGGCTCGCCGCCACGACCAGCCGGCCTACCCTCTTCCCATCCGGTTCCAGGCATCCAGCCCAGCGATCTTGTAGGCTTCGGCGAGCGTTGGATAGTTGAAGGTGTTGTTGACGAAGAAGTCGACGGTGCCGCCGAGATTGATCACCGCCTGGCCGATGTGGATGAGCTCGGTGGCGCCCTCGCCGATGATGTGCGCGCCGAGCAGACGGCGCGTTTCGATCGAAAACAGCAGCTTCAGGAAGCCGGTGTTGACACCCATGATGTGGCCGCGCGAGGTCTCGCGAAAACGCGCCACGCCGACCTCGTAGGCCGCACCGCTCTCACGCACCTGTTCTTCGGACTGGCCGACCGTCGAGATTTCCGGCACCGCATAGATGCCATAGGGGAAGGTTTCCGGCGGCGGCGGCAAGGGCACTCCAAAGGCATGGCAGGCGGCCACCCTGCCCTGCTCCATCGAAGTCGAGGCCAGGCTCGGAAAGCCGATGACGTCGCCGGCGGCATAGATGTTGGGCACGCTGGTCTGGAAGGATTGCGGATCGACCTTGATGCGCCCTCTGGAGTCGGCGTCGATGCCGACGACATCCAGGCCCAGGCTGCCGACATTGCCGGTGCGGCCGGCGGCGTAGAGCACAACCTCGGAACGGATGGTGCGGCCATCGGCCAGTTCCACTTCGGCGGCGTCCGGCTTGGAGCGGATCTCCTTCACCGCGCTGCCCAGCCGGATGGTCATGCCGCGATCGCGCATCTGGTGGATGAAATCGTCGACGATCTCGCGGTCGACGAAATCGAGGATGGAGTTGCGCGGCTCGACCAAGGTTACCGGCACGTCGAGCGCGGAAAAGATCGTCGCATATTCGACGCCGATGACGCCGGCGCCGATCACGGTCAGCGTGCGCGGCAAGCGATCAAGCTCCAGCATCTCGTCGCTGTCGAAGACGCGGGTCTTGTCGAAAGGCACCTCGCGCGGGCGGTGCGGCCTGGTGCCGACCGCTATCAGCGCATTGGCAAAACCGACCTCGCTGTAATCGCCGGTGTCTGATGTCAGGCTGACCTTGTTGGGGCCAAGGAATTTCACCGCGGCGCGAGCGCTCTTGACCGTGTTGCGCATGAACTGGTGCTGCAGCACCTCGACCTCATGGTCGAGCGTCTTGTGCAGGCGCTCGACCAGATCGCCGACCGAAATATCCTGCTTGACCCGGTAGCCGCGCCCGTAGAAGCCGCGCTCGCGCCAGCCCGAAAGATTGAGCACCGTTTCGCGCAGCGTTTTCGATGGGATGGTGCCGGTATGCACCGAGACACCGCCCAGACGCCGGCCGCGGTCGACCACCAGCACGGACTTGCCGAGCTTGGCCGACTGCACCGCGGCACGGCGGCCGGAAGGTCCGCTGCCGATGACCAGCATGTCGTAGTCCATATTGCCCCGTCCCCTGTGCGCTCTGCTGCGCTGCAACAAGCTAATGCTATCCGCGCCGCAAATTCAACCAGTTCACATCGGGCCCGACGCCATCGAAGCTGGAGCACCGCTGGAAGCGCGATCTTGATTCCGCCACAGGCCTTCACCATTTCATGGCTGAGCGGTCCGCACCCTATGTCGGACCTTGTTACGAGGAAATGACATGAACGCGCGCGTTCTCGACGGCGAACTCATCACCAGCAGGCTCGACGATGTCAGGGCCTATGACGGCGTGCGCACGAAGCGCATCTTCGCCTTCATGATCGACTATGTCATCGTCGCGCTGCTCACCATTCCGTTTGCCATTCTGGTGTTCTTCCTCGGGCTTTTGACCCTCGGGCTTGGCTGGATGCTGTTCGGCATCCTGTTGCCGACTGTGGCCATCCTCTACATCTGGAACACGCTGGGCAGCACCGATCAGGCCACCACGGGCATGAAGATGATGGGTATCCGGCTCGACCGGCTCGACGGCAGGCCAATCGACGGCCTCACTGCGGTTGTCCATTCGGTGCTGTTCTGGGCCGGCAATGTCATCCTGTCGCCGCTTGTCCTGCTGGTGACGCTGTTTTCCGACCGCAAACGCACCTTGCACGATCTTTTGCTTGGCACGGTCGTCAGCCGCACCGACCGCTGAAACGGCCCTCTGAAGAGCAGTCGCAACCGATTGAGCACAAATGTGAAGGCGTCGAGTCGACCGCGCCCACATAATCCTGTTGAATTTTTCGCCGTCCGCGCCAAAGGTAGAGTGATTCGAAGGAGTGTTTCCAAGGCTCGATGACGCAGCATCCGACCCAGTCGCCGCAGTTCTTCCTGACCGCGCCGTCGCCGTGCCCCTATCTCGACGGCCAGTTCGAGCGCAAGGTGTTCACGCATCTGGTTGGCGACAAGGCGGCGGAGATGAACGACCTCTTGACGCAAGGCGGCTTCCGGCGCTCGCAGAACATCGCCTACAGGCCGGCCTGCGAGACCTGCCGCGCCTGCGTTTCGGTACGCATCCTCGCCCAGGAATTCGTCGCCAGCCGCAACATGAAGCGCGTGCTGCAGCACAATTCCGATCTCGTCGGCTACATGCACAATGCCGAGCCCTCGACCGAACAATATTCCCTGTTCCGCAGCTACCTCGATGCCCGCCACCGCCGTGGCGGCATGTCCGACATGACGGTGCTCGACTATGCGATGATGGTCGAGGACACCCATGTCGACACCAAGGTGATCGAATATCGGCGGCGTGGACCCGACACCTTCATCACCGGCAAGGGACAGGGCGAGCTGATCGCGGTGGCGCTCACCGACAAGATGGCTGACGGCCTGTCGATGGTCTACTCCTACTTCAATCCCGATTTCGAGGAGCGGTCGCTCGGCACGTTCATGATCCTCGACCACATCGCCCGCGCCAGGGCGATGGGTCTGCCCCATGTCTATCTCGGCTACTGGGTCAACGGCTCGCGCAAGATGAATTATAAGATGCGCTTCATGCCGCAGGAGCATCTCGGCCCCAAGGGCTGGGAACGCTACATCAACGAAGCGGTTTCACGCTGAGCTTTTCCAAGGTCCGCCTTTAAACTGTTTCAAGGCAGGGGATGCTGGTCTTTCAGCCGGTTGGCTGGAGAGAGTGCGCCATTGCACCGGCCGGCCGCCAGCCTGCATTTCATTGCGAAAGTTCCTGCATGTCCTCTCATCACGATCACCAGAAAGGTCTTTTGATAACCGCCATCGGCGGGCTCACGCTGACTGTCGACATACCGTTGATCCGCCTCGCCGACGGTGGCGCATGGACGATCATGCTGCTGCGCACCGGCAC
>NZ_RZQT01000172.1:0-10613 GCF_003998485.1 Mesorhizobium sp. M7A.F.Ca.CA.001.04.2.1 | reverse complement strand
GGTCCGACTCGACACATTGGCGGAGGAACTTGCGGAAGGCGAGGACGCTGCCGTCGAGCGGATCAAAGGCAAGCTCGCGAGATTCGATGAGGTCGTCGGCGCCCCGGACCGGGTGGAAGAAATCGCGGCAGACGTCGTCGCGCATTTCGAGAAACGAAGGGAGGCGATGGCTGGCGGCAAAGGAATGATTGTCGCGATCAGCCGGAGAGTCGCGGTGATGCTCTATGACGAGATTGCCAAGTTGCGTCCTGACTGGGTTTCTGCCGAAGCGCGCGATGACACCATCGGTATGCTCAAGGTAGTCATTACTGGGAACCGCTCTGACGACCCTGCTTCGCTGCAACCGCACCTTCGCACGAAGTCTCGGCTGGAAGCTCTCGCCAATCGCTTCAAGAAGCCGGGGTCCGGCTTCGACTTGGTCATTGTCCGAGATATGTGGCTGACAGGATTCGATGCACCTTCGCTTCACACGCTCTATGTCGACAAACCGATGCAGGGGCATGGCCTTATGCAGGCCATCGCGCGTGTAAATCGCGTCTGGGGGGATAAGCCAGGTGGCTTGGTCGTTGACTATCTCGGCATCGGAGCCGAACTGAAGGCAGCGCTTTCGAAATACACCCAGGGCGATCGCGATCAGGTGCGGATGGACGCCGACGAGGCGGTTCGGCAGACGCTTACAAATCTTGAAAGCGCATTGGCGTTCCTGGAAGGCGCACCGTGGCGTTCCTTCTTTGGGGCAAGTCCTGTTCAGCGCCTTACGCTTCTCAAGCAGTGCCTCGAGCACCTTCTGTCGACCCAGCAACGCGACGCCTTCATCGACGTCGCTCTGAAACTCGAGGTCGCTTATGCGATCAGCGCCGGTGAGGAGCGGGTCACGGCGAAGCGGAATGAGATCGCGTTGATCGCGGCCCTCAGGGCGAACCTGGTGAAGTACACGTCTGGCGGGGGACGCAGCCGCGCCACGGTGGAACGCGACATCCGCCAACTCCTTTCGCGCGCGGTGATGGCTGATGGGATACTTGACGTCTTCCAGTCTGCTGGCCTTGAGCAGCCCGATCTTTCGATCTTCTCCGAGGAATTCCTAGCCGAGGTGCGTGGCAGCAGGCACGAAAACCTCGCGATCGAAACCCTTCGGCGACTGCTTGCTGATGAGATCAGATCGCACGCACGGACTAACATTGTCCAATCTACCAAATTAAGCGAGCGGCTCGACGAGACTCTCAGAAAGTACCATAACCGCGCCGTCGACAGCGTACAGGTTATCGAGGAACTCATCGACCTTGCCAACGAGATCCGAGAGAACGCCGCGCGCGCCCGCGAACTGGGCCTCTCCGAAGAAGAGATAGCATTCTACGAGGCGCTGGCGGAGAACGGATCGGCAAAGGAACTGATGGCGCACGAGACGCTGCGGACACTTGCGCAGTTGCTCGTCCAGACGATCCGCGCTTCGGCGACCATTGACTGGACGCGGAAGGAAGGCGTCCGCGCCAAAATGCGTATAGAGGTTCGAAAGCTGCTTGCCCGGTATGGCTACCCTCCGGACCTGCAGAAGGCTGCCGTCGACCTTGTTGTACGTCAGGCTGAGACGATCGCCGCGGATTGGGGATAAGCCATCGCTGTCCCCTATGCCGGATCTTCGCGCCAGATCGGCACGCGGTTGATCTTGATTGCCACGAGGCGGCGGATGCGCAAGCCGACCGCTTCGCGTCCTGTTGGCACGAACGCCTCGACCTCCAGCCTGCCGTGGTCCTTGCCGTTCTCGCACTTGATCCGGAAGGCCAAGGAGTCGACGTCGACGTCGCCGAATATCTGGATGAGATCGGAAGGCGCATAATTGTGCAGCCGCTTGCAGTAGCGGCACCGCACGCGCACCAGGCGCATGGTGTCGTTCAGCTTCGACAGCGGGTAGTCGCGATGCTTCGGCGCATAGGTCTCGGGCATGCCTTGAAATGAGGAACATATTCCTGTTGGTCAAGGGGCTCTTGACTCTGGTGTTCTCATTTTGTTCACTGTCGGCAAATTGGAGACACTCCCATGAAGTCGGTCATCGTCACCGAGTCCGAGCAGCCTGAGATTTATGCCACCGTAAAGCGCGAACGGCCTGCCATACACCGGGCCGTCAGCAAGATGGGCAAGCAAATGCGCGGCCTATCCGATGTCAGTCAGAAGCAGGCAATCGCCGAGCTGACGGCCTGTTGGATCCTGGCCATTTATCCGGAAGACCTCGATCTGGCCTTGTCGCTCTCGGACGCCATGCGCGAACAGACCGACATTTATCTGAGAGAAAGCAAGAAGGCTGGCGTACGTCATTAGGGGCAGGACATGTGCAATCTCTACAACATCACCACGTCGCAAGAAGCCATTCGCCAGTTCACAGGTGCCCTGCGTGACATTCTTGGCAACATGGAACCGTCGATCGATATCTATCCCAACCAATTCGGGCCGGTAGTCCGCAACGCATCGGACGGCCAGCGCGAGCTTGCCAGTCTCCGTTGGGGCATGCCGACGCCGTTGGAGCGCGTCAGGGGCAATTCCGACCCAGGCACCACGAACGTGCGCAATCCACAGTACGCCCACTGGCAGCAATATGTCGGCGTCGACCACCGATGCGTTGTTCCGGTGACCAGCTTCGCGGAGCCTAGTCCCAACCCGACTGAGATGGACCCGGAAACAGGCATCAAGCGCAACTATTGGTTTGCCGTCGACGAGAACAGACCGCTCTTCTTCTTTGCCGGCCTTTGGACACCATGGCATGGCGTGCGCAAGGTCAAGGACGGCCCCGGCGATCACGAGGTCTACGGCTTCATGACGACCAAACCCAACGACCTAGTCGCTGGCATCCATGAGAAGGCCATGCCGGTGATGCTGACCACGCCAGAACAAATCGAGACCTGGCTTACCGCGCCTTGGTCGGAAGCAAAGCGTCTGCAGCGCACCGCACCCGATGATGCTCTTGTGATCGTCGACAAGCCAGCGACGCAGATCAAGGTTCCGCAACAGGCGGCGCAGGGCTCATTGTTCTAAACAGCGGGAGGTATCGTCATGGATTACATCATCACGCTGGACAGCCGCCAGGAGGCGGCGTTGCAGGCCGTCGCTGACAAGTTCGTCGCCAAGCACAAGGGCGACGCGATGAAGGCGCTGAAAGAGATGATTGTGCTCAACGGCCGCCTTCAAGATCAACTCGACGCGCTGAATGCTCCGCCTCTTGGCAGGCGATACGGATGAGTGACGAACCCGCCAGGCTTGCCGAAGGCATGTCAGCGGTTCCGCGTGAGCGCTCGCGGATCGAAAACCACGTCTGCGAGTTTGCTGGATGCGCCAAGGGCGCGCCGTTCGGTTTCGCACGGCCGAGACAGCCGTCGCATTGGTATTGCCTTGAACACCGCGAGCACGGGGACCGTCACCTGTGAAGGAGAAAGGCCATGCCAGATAAACCGCCATATATGCCGATCGGCATTGGGATGGGCATGCTGGTCGACGACGAGACCTCGGCGTTCTGATATTCGAGACGGCGCAAGGCAACTTCGACTTTGCCGTCAATCTGCAGGCGGTCGAAGTCCTGACAAAGGCGCTCAACAAGATCGAAATGCATCTCCACTCCGACAAGGTGCATTGAATGTCCGAACATGTCCTGCCTGGTCAGAAGAAGCCGAAGCTGATCGTGGTCGTTGCGTTCGACCGCGGCGACGATGGCGAGTTGTTCACTGCATACGGCCCGACAGATCAGCAGAGCGAGGACCGAGCTACCCGGACGGCAAAGGCGCTGGCGGGAAAGCATGTCGGTGTCATAGCATGGAGTCGCGACGCCGACCCGGCGCTTGGCGACTATGGGCCGCCGACTGTGCTTTTCACCGATGGCGATGTGCCGGACATGGAGTGAAAATGATCAATCCACCGAAGCAACAAGAGGATTACGCAGATCGCCCGCTCGACTGCCAGGAGGCCATGGAGCCGGGTTTTCAGGCGATCATCGACTGCATGTTGGAAGTAGGCTGGACGCGAGGCGAGACCTTGCGGGCGCTGAAGAGGCTGATTGCCGTCGACAATATGACCCAGAAAGAGAACGCCAGGATGGAAACACAGCTCGCAATTGCGCGGGCCATGATCCGAGCCGGGCGTTAGCAATGACGTCGATTCCGAATTCAGGAATGGATCGTGCGGAAGTAGCCAGCGGCCACCGCAAAGCGCATGGTCGTGCCCATAAAGCCGCCAAAGCCAGCCGACATTATGTCCGCGTGTTAATAACGACCTTGGCGACCTTTGCAGGTAAAATTGGAGCTAATCAGCAATGATTGGCTTAGGTGTGCTGCACCGCTATTCTTTTCATACATCTCGCACGTATCCGTATCTCTGGATACATTGGGGGCCTCATATAATGAAGGCAGGCATTCGTGCCAACCCAGATCGAATCCGGTCGGCGGAAAGTCCTCAAAGCTGCTCTAGGGGGCTTGGGGCTGCTGACATTGTCCCGAAAATCGCGGGCTGACGTCCAGCCCTTTCAATTCGGCCTGACCCCGGTTTTCCTGTCCAACGACCTTGAGCTGCTTGGCCACCTGCAGGCGTACCTGTCATCCAGGCTTGGCAGCCCAGTCGAACTCGTGACGCGTCGGACCTATCAGGAAATCACCTCGCTGCTCGTATCGGGCCAGATTCAATCGGCCTGGATCTGCGGCTATCCCTATGTCCAGTACAAGGCCGCTCTCGATCTCGTGGCCACCCCGGTCTGGCACGGGAAGCCGCTCTACCAATCTTACATGATCGCCGCCACCAGCCGGGCCGTCGCGGACTGGACCGGACTCAAAGGCGATGTTCATGCGTTTTCCGACCCGGATTCGAACTCGGGATTTCTTGTAACCCGAACGCTTCTGGCGAAGAACAAGCTCCTGCCCGAGCAGTTCTTCTCACGGAGCTTCTTTACCTACGGACACCGCAATGTCGTCCGGGCAGTGGCTTCCGGCCTGGCGCAATCGGGCAGCGTCGACGGCTATGTCTACGAGGTGATGCGCGAGACAGAGCCTGATCTGATCAAGCAAACCAGAATCGTCCGCAGTTCGGAATGGCTGGGATTTCCTCCGGTCGCTTCGCCCAAATCCCTGGCGGCCGATCCGAGGGTGATAGCCCTGCGGCAGGCTCTCGTTTCCATGAAGGGCGATCCCGAGGGACAGAAGGTTCTCGATCTTCTTCGACTTGACGGATTTCTGGCAACCGACCCCTCGCTCTTCGACACGATCGCGGCCGAAGTCGAAATCGTGAGGCAGTTCGGATGAATCTTTTCAGCCGCCTGCGCTCGATTCCTGTCTCATACCGCGTGCCCGCGCTGGTAGCGATCCTCATGGTCGTGATCAGCGCCACCATCTCAGAACGCGTTCTCGACCGCCTGTCCAGGACTCAGGAGGGTTTTCTGGACGGGCTCGCGGAGACATACCTCGATGGCCTGTCGTCGGCCGTCGTGCCGGCTGTGCTGCGGGGCGATGTCTGGGAAGTCTACGATGCGCTCGACAGGTCCTCGTCGTCCTACGAGGCGTTGTCTCCGATCGAAACTGTCGTCACCGGGGCGGACGGCCGGGTCCTCGCCGCGACCGATCCGACCCGGATAGCCACGTTCTCGCAGCTGCCGGAACGCTACCTGAACCGCTACGGTCCCGGGATCGTGACGATCGACGGTTCCACGCTGACGGGCTTCGCCAAGCGGGACCTGATCTATCAAGGCCATCCTATCGGCGCCATTCACGCGACCTTCGACGTGTCTCACCTGTTCGCCGAACGGCGCGAGATTCTGGTTACGCTCTTGGTGACGAACGGCGTTCTGGCCATCCTGTTTTCCCTCGGCGGCTTCCTGCTCGTGCGGAGGATGATCGCTCCCATGCGGGTCCTTGAGAACCATATGCGCTCGGCGGCGCATGGGGCAGCCGAGCCGATTGCGTCCAGCGACATCCCGGAGGGAGATTCGGAAGTCGCGGGGCTGTTTCGCGGCTACAACATGCTCGTCCATGCCGAACGCGAGCGCGCGAACTTCGCCATGCAGCTCGCCGAGGAAGAAAAGCTGTCCAGCCTGGGAAGGCTGGCGTCCGGAATGGCGCATGAGATCAACAACCCGCTGGGCGGCCTGTTCAATGCCCTGGACACGCTAAAGACCCATGGCCAGACTCCCGGAGTGCGCGAGACGTCGATCAGCCTGATCGAGCGGGGCCTCGCAGGCATACGGGACGTGGTCGAGGCCGCGCTTGCGACATACCGCCCGGAACGGTCGCAGCGCCCGCTGACCGCCGACGATTTCGACGACGTCCGCTTGCTGCTGAAGCCTGAACTGCACAGGAGGCGGCAGCGGCTGGACTGTGACGTCGGCTGGAGCGGCGAGCGGGAACTGCCGATCAGGGGCGGGCCCGTTCGCCAGGCGGTGCTGAACCTCCTTCTCAATGCGAGCACGATCACGCCCGAAGGCGGTTCTATATCGCTGAGAGCGCACCGCGCTGGAAACGTGCTGACTATCGAGATCGGCGACCAGGGGCCGGGAATGCCCGGCGATATCGCTGCGGTGCTCATCGACCCCGATCCCGGACCCGCGGTCAGGGCAGGCCGCGGGCTGGGTCTATGGATGGTGCGTCGCGTGGTCGACGATCTCGGCGGGAGCGCAAGCATCGTCGCAAAAAAAGACGGGGGGACAGCGGTGATGCTGACCATCCCGTTCGAAGGGGAGGTCAAGAAAGCCAATGCAGCCTGATCAAGCCCGCATAGGCCTCGTCGAGGACGATCCAGTGATGGGAGGCTCGATCGTCCAACGCTTGGAACTCGAAGGCTGGCGGGTGACATGGTGGCAGTCCGGCCGGGAGGCAATCTCCGGGATAGGCGGGCTTTCAGGTTCGCTAGACCTGGTGATCTGCGACGTCCGCCTGCCGGACATATCCGGCGAGACCGTCTTCAACGAACTTGCCAACCAGCCGAACTCGCCGCCCTTCATGTTCGTCACCGGGTACGGCGAAATCGACCAGGCGGTCCGCCTGATGCGATCCGGCGCCGTCGATTTCATGACCAAGCCGTTCGCGATGGACGAATTCCTGAGGCGAATCGACGCCGGGCGGCGGACAACGCACAGCCAGCTGCGGCAGAAAGGCTATTTCCTCGGCGAATCGCCGGCCATCCAGCACGCCGAGGACCTCCTGCGTCGGTATGCGGCCCATGACCTGCCAGTGCTGATCACGGGGGAGACCGGATCAGGCAAGGAGATGGCGGCGAGGCTGCTGCACGAAATCTCGCCGCGAAGCAAAGAGCCGTTCGTGGCCGTCAACTGCGCGGCGATCCCGGCCGACCTCCTCGAAAGCGAGATATTCGGCCACGAGAAGGGGGCTTTCACCGGGGCCCAGCAAAGGCACCTCGGCTATGCAGAGCGGGCGGGCAAGGGTACGCTGTTTCTCGACGAAATCGGCGACATGCCGCTGGCCCTCCAGGCGAAGCTCCTAAGGCTGATAGAGGAAGGCAGCTTCAACCGTGTCGGCGGAGAAACGGCCTGCACGTTCCGCGCCCGTGTGGTTTCAGCTACCCATAGAGACCTTGCGCGTCACGGAGGGTCCTCGGGTTTTCGGGAAGACCTTTATTTCCGGTTGGCGGTGCTGCCCGTGACAATTCCTCCGTTGCGCGAGCGGCACGAGGATATCGCATGGCTTCTGGACAGGTTCCTCGAAAACGCGGCCAGCCGCTCGGACACGCGCATTCGGGGGTTCAGCGCGCTGGCTGAAGAGGCTGCACTGAGCCATCCTTGGCCCGGCAACGTGAGGGAACTCAGGAATCGCGTGGAGCGGGCGGTCGCTCTGTCGACCAGCGAGTGGATAATGCCTGGTGACCTGTTCCCGGAGCGCGTGGCCAAAGCCGGAAGCTCTGCGTTCGTTCCTCTCGCCGATGTTCGGGATGCAGCCGAACGGCGTCAAATCGAACGAGCGCTCGACGAGACGGGGGGCCAAATTGCGAAGGCAGCTACGCTGCTTGCGATATCCCGAACGACCTTGTGGGAGAAAATGAACAGGTTTGGGATTGCAGACCGGGAAAGATAGCCCAGCGACCATCCCTCGCTCGGATGGGGTCCCGCTGAAAAAAGAAAGAGCCCCGAAAGGGGCTCTGCTGTCTCGCTGAATTGCTTTAGACTCCGACCGCGTCCTCGCGAGTAGGCACAGCCCCCCAAAGGGCATCGTGACCAGAGTGGAGGTAAAATGCCGCTTGCAGCCGGAGAAGTCAAGCACTTAAAGGATGCAATCGCAATTCTTGATTAAGGCGAATGCCGAAATGCCTCACGCGCGCACCCTACGTGAACTCCTCGATGAGGCCTTGCAGGCAACCCCTCCAGCAGACCAGATCGATGTCATAGGCCGTTTCATGCCGGGTTCCAACATCGAACTTCTCCGTCACTCGCTGAAGGAGCTTCGCGCCGTGGCAAAACGGAAAGACCAAACGGATCTGCCGACCCGACTTCACAAGGTGTACCACCGTAAGCTGGCAGAGCAGGCTAGCCTCTATCCCATCCTGCACATTTTTGAATCGGCATATAGAACGAAACTTGCCTTTTGGATGGAAGAGCAGTTTCGCACCATGCGTTGGTGGCTTCCCCATCTCGCGAGATTACGCGAACTGGACAAGCTCGGCAGGGCCGAGCAAGTAGAATCGATCAACAAGATTCCGATCACTCATGGGACAGGCAGAGTGATCGAGAACCTCATCAAGAACGTGGAGGGCGATCGGCTGGATCGAGGCATACTCGACAATGCTACTGGCCACGAAGTGCTGAGCCTGGCGAAAATGTCAGATGTCGAAGAGCTGATTCATGAACAATGGGCGGTGATAAAAGGAAAGCTCCCGTCTGTGCTCCTGAATGGCTCCCCGCTGGACGAAGCCGTCTTCAAGGGCAAGTTTAAGCGGGTTCGAGAGGCCCGAAACCAAGCCTATCACCATCGCGAGGTGGTCAAGCGGAACGAAATAGCAGGCGTTGCGGAAGAACTGCTCGACCTGATTGACGTACATCTCTGCTCGGCGCTCGATTTCGTTGCCCATGCTGGAGTGAAAGGCCCGAAGTCTATGGTTCAGCGCGCTGCGCGCCACATCAGCTTGGCTGATGGCCTGACCCAGTTCGAAGTCGATTGCATGCACGAAAAGCGGGATCCGACGCGCATGCAATTGCAGGCGACGTCTGGAGGGGACGCCATCGCAAGGAGTCTGGCTGCGTTGAGCGGCGATGACCGTACCAAATTGACGGCCGTTGCGGTGGTTCTGAACACGGAATGACAATACGCTCCTCTGCGTTGATAGTTGGTAATGTTCGGCATGCGCCACGAATGCGCGGGGCCTTGGACCGTTCGACTTCCTGAACCTTCGGCAGCGCAGCATGTCCGCATTTCCGAACGTGGCGGACCTCTGGTGGGCGGGTTTCCTTCACTTTCTCTAATGCAATCGACGGTTTTCCGGTTGGCACAGGGGTTGCACAGCCCTTGGCGACGAGATTTTCGCCAAGGAGGAACGCATGGATCGCTGCAACAAGCTGGTCGACGTCGGCCGCCGTCAATTTCTAAGGGGAGGAGCGTTTGCCGCCGCGGGAATGGCCACAGCCGTGGCATTGCCCCTGCAGGCTCAGGCGAAGGCTGCACCGGGGCTGGCACTCGTCGAATACCCATCGAACAAGCTTGCCAACGTCGCTGATCTGAAGCCGAACGAACCCCTCGACGTCAGCTATCCAGACGAGAACGCGCCCGGCGTGCTGCTGAAGCTCGGAACGAAGGTGGAAGGCGGCGCGGGACCGGAAGGCGATATCGTCGGTTTCTCTACGATCTGCCCGCACAAGGGATTCCCGCTCAACTACAACGCCGACGACCACTCCTTTAATTGTCCCGGCCACTATTCGCGCTTCGATGCGGATGCCGGAGGGCAGCAGATCTGGGGCCAGTCGACGGCCAACCTTCCCCAATACGCGCTGCGCATAGACGCCAAGGGCGACATCTATGCCGAGGGGGTCGACGAGCTTCTTTATGGCCGCCTGAGCAACGTACTTTAAGGGAGGATCGGATCATGGCTTACAAACGTCACATCGACCGCCTGCCGATCATCCCGGCCGACGCGAAGAAACACAACGTCACCTGCCACTACTGCATCGTCGGGTGCGGTTATCACGCCTACACCTGGCCGACCAACAAGCAGGGCGGCACCGATGCCGCTTCCAACGCTTTCGGGGTCGACCTTTCCCAGCAGCAAGCCGCCGAAACCGACGCCTGGTATGCGCCATCCATGTACAACGTCGTCAAGCAGGACGGCCAGGACGTGCACATCGTCATCAAGCCCGACCACGATTGCGTGGTGAATTCCGGGCTCGGGTCCGTCCGGGGCGCCCGCATGGGCGAACTGCGCTACTCGACGGCCCGCGGCTCGCAGCAGCAGCGTCTCACCAGCCCGATGGTGTGGCGCTATGGCCAGATGCAGCCCACGTCGTGGGACGATGCGCTAGACCTAGTTGCCCGGGTGACAGCGGCGGTGATCAAGGACCAGGGAGAGGATGGCTTGTTCGTCTCCGTTTTCGACCATGGCGGCTCGGCGGGCGGCTATGAAAATACCTGGGGCACCGGAAAGCTCTACTTCGG
>NZ_RZQT01000171.1:0-10683 GCF_003998485.1 Mesorhizobium sp. M7A.F.Ca.CA.001.04.2.1 | reverse complement strand
GTCAGGAACAGCGTGAACTCGACCGAGCGGTTTTGCAGATTGGCCGCCTCGATCAGATTGCCCGACTTCAGCGCGCGCGACAGTTCGGGCAACAGCACGATGGCGACCGCGACACCGACCACGCCGAGCGGCAACTGGTAGATGCGGTCGGCATAGGCGAGCGAGGACACCGCGCTGTTCTGCGCCGAGGCGATCGCCGTGCCGATCAGCTGGTTGATCTGTGTGATGCCGCCGGTGATGGCCGCCGGCAGCGCCAGGATCAGCAGCCGCTTGACCGCGGGCGTCATTTTGGGACGGCGAAAGCCGATCGAGATGCCGGCATGGCGCACTGCCACCCAGACGATCGCCAGCTGCACCAGTCCGGCGGCAAGCACGCCCCAGGACAGCCCGTAGCCGACTGTGAGGGCATCCGAGCCCTTGTACCAGGCATAGGCGAGCACGCCGATCAGGATGATGTTGAGGAACACCGGCGCCACGGCGGCGGCGAAATAGCGGCGCAGCGAATTCAGCATGCCCGCCATCATCGCGCCCAGCGACATGCAGATCAGATAAGGGAACATGATCGTCGCCAGCGTCACCGTGGTGTCGAACTTCCCCGGCGTGCCGGCAAAACCCGGCGCCACCAGATAGCGCACGATCAGCGGCATCGACAGTTCCATGATGATGGTCAGCGCCAGCAGCGCCGTGAACAGCACGCCGAACACTTCCTCGGAAAAGCGCTTGGCGCCTTCGGTGCCGTGGGTCTCGATCTCCTTGGCGAACAGCGGCACGAAGGCGGCGTTGAAGGCGCCCTCGGCAAACAGCCGGCGAAAGGTGTTGGGAAACTGGAAGGCGGCGTTGAAGGCATCGGCGACCGGTCCGGTGCCGAGTGCGGCGGCCATCAGCATCTCGCGGCCGAAACCGAGCGCGCGGCTCATCAGCGTGCCGGAAGCGACCGTTGCGAATTTCTTGACGAGGCTCATGCTTTTGGGAACTGCCTGCGGAATTGGGACAAAGTGATGGTCGTTGTCACTCGGCCGCCGCCCTGGACTTGCCGCCGCGTTCGGGCACGATGCCTTCGAGCGTTGCCATCAGCCGATTGCGGATGGTGGCGATGCGGGCCGGGCTATCTATCTTCTGGCCAGTGAGATCGGTGACATAGAAAGTGTCGATGACCTTTTCGCCGAAGGTGGTGATGTGGGCCGATGCGATGTCAAGCGACAGGTCGGAAAGCGTTCCGGTGATCTCCGACAGCAGCCCAGGCCGGTCGAGGCCCTCGACCTCGATGACCGAAAAACGATTCGACAGCGTGTTGCGGATTTCGGCACGCGGCGGGATCTTGAACACCTTGGAGCCGCGCCGCGGCTTGGTGCGCTTCTCGATCATTTCCGGCAGCCAGCTCTTGCCCGACAGCACGTCCTCGATCAGCCGGCCGACACGCTCGGCACGCCGGCGCTCGTCCTCGTCGCGGTCGAACTCTCTGCTGATCAGGATCGTGTCGAGCGCACGGCCGTCCGACGTCGTGAAGATCTGCGCGTCGACAATGTTGCCGCCGGCCCCGGCGCACGCCCCGGCGATGACCGAGAGCAGGCGGGGGTGGTCCTGCGCCAGCACGGTGATTTCGGTCACCGCCTCGAACTGGTGGGTCTTGACCATGGTGGCAAGCTTGTTGCCTGACGCGTCAGCCTCACGAATGAATTCGGCATGGCGCAGCTGGTCTGCGAGATCGACGGTCAAAAGGTAATTCTCGTAGTGCTGGCCGACATAGCGCTTGCGGGTCTTGTCCGGCCAGTCGGCAAGCGCCTCGGCCAGACGCTCGCGCGCCGCCGCCGTGCGTTGCGCGCGCGACACTTCCGAAAACCCGCCGGTCAACAGCAATTCGGTCTCGTAGTAGAGCGTGCGCAGCAACTGGCCCTTCCAGCCGTTCCAGACACCCGGTCCGACGCCCCTGATGTCGCAGACGGTGAGGATCAAAAGCAGCTTCAGCCGCTCGACCGACTGCACGATCGCGGCGAAATCCTCGATGGTCTTGCGGTCGTTGAGATCGCGGGTCTGGGCTGTCATCGACATCACGAGATGGTTCTCGACCAGCCAGGCAACGGTTTCAGTATCGGCAGGCGACAGCCCCATATGCGGACAGATGCGGCGTGCGATCCTGGCCCCCGCCTCGGAATGGTCCTCCGGCCTGCCCTTGGCGATGTCGTGCAGCAGTACGGCGACATAGAGCGCCTCGCGGCTCTTCTTCAGCCCCGGCATCAGCGTGTGCGACAGGGGATGGACCTTTTCGCCGTCGCCGCGTTCGATCTCGGCCAGCACGCCGATGCAGCGGATGAGGTGCTCGTCCACCGTGTAGTGGTGGTACATCGAGAACTGCATCATGGCGACGATCTTGCCGAAATCCGGGATCAGCCTGCCGAGCAGCCCGGCCTCGTTCATGCGGCGCAGATTGAGTTCGGCATTGCGATCCGAGGTCAATATGTCGAGGAACAGCCGGTTGGCCTCCTCGTCGCGCCGCAGCGACTTGTTGACCAGGCCGAGCGAACGGGTCAGCAGCTTCAGCGCATCGGGGTGGAATTCCAGACCGTGCTTGTCGGCGAACCAGAACAGCCTGAGCAGATTGACCGGATCGCGCTCGAACACCTGGTCGTCGGCGATGTTGATGCGGTGGTTGTCGACAATGAAGTCCGACGTGCCGGCCAGCTTGCGCTTGCGCCGCGAGAAAGTCAGGAAGATGCGGTTGAAGCCCGGCACGTGCTTGGCCTGCTCCTCCTCGAGCGCGGCACAGAAGATGCGGGTCAGGTCGCCGACGTCCTTGGCAACGAGGAAGTAGTGCTTCATGAAGCGCTCGACCGCCGACAGGCCGGGGTGCGTGGTGTAGCCGAGCCGTTCGGCGATCTCGCGCTGGATGTCGAAATGCAGCCGCTCCTCGGCCTTGCCGGTGAGGAAATGCATGTGACAGCGTACCGCCCACAGGAAATCCTCGGCTTTCTGGAACTCGCGGTACTCACCCTCGGTGAAGACGCCTTTATCGACCAATTCCTCGCCGGTGCGCACCCGGTAGAAATATTTGCCGATCCAGAACAGCGTCTGCAGATCGCGCAGGCCACCCTTGCCGTCCTTGACGTTGGGCTCGACCAGATAGCGGCTTTCGCCGGCCTTGGCATGGCGGTCATCGCGTTCGGCAAGCTTGGCCTGGACATATTCGGGGCCGGTCGTGCGCACCACCTCATGGTCGAAGCGCAGCATCAGTTCATCATAGAGCTTTTCCTCGCCCCACAGGAAACGTGCTTCGAGGATCGAGGTGCGGATGGTGACATCGGTGCGCGACAGGCGCAGGCATTCGTCGATATTGCGTGTGGCGTGGCCGACCTTCAGCCCCAGGTCCCACAGCATGTAGAGCATGTATTCGACTGTCTGTTCGCCCCACGGCGTCTGCTTGTAAGGCAGCAGGAACAACAGGTCGATGTCGGACCCCGGCGCCAGCGTTCCACGGCCGTAGCCGCCGACAGCGACGACGGCCATGCGCTCCGCGGAGGACGGGTTCTTGACCCGGTAGACATGGGTGACGGCGAAATCGTAAAGCGCCCGGATGATCTCGTCCATGAGATGCGACAGCCGCGCCGCGCAGGCGCTGCCGCCGCCATCGTCCCTCAGCATGCGTTCGGCAATGGCGCGCCCGTCCGCCAGTCGTCCCTTGAGCAGTTGGAGCACACCATTGCGCGCAGCCTGCCCTGAGCCGTCGCCCGCCGTGGCCGCGGTCAGCGCGGTCATCTCGCGGCGCAAGGCTTCGCCGTCGATCAATTCGTCGAGCTTCAGGGAGATTCTTGCCATATATCCAGTCGGCCTTGCCGTTTCGGCGGCGTCTATAGCGCGTTTTGGCGGCGCTGGGTATGGGGCGTTGAAGCCGGTTCAAGACCCGGCTGAGTTTTGGCTCGGATAAGTAAATGGAATGACCATTCTCCGCTTCAGTCGACCGAAATCGACAATGCGCTTGCCTATTCGCCGAGCCTCGGCTTTGACCCTCGCTATGGCTGTCTTTCTGCGTTTCCCGGTCCCGGCGGGTGCGGCGCACTGGATATCCCGCTTTTCTCTGAGCAGGCTTGGCAAATGGAGCGCCCTGTCGCCAAGGAACTGATCTTGCGCGCAGAGCGCAGGAACAAGCTGGTAGATCGTCTCGCCTCGCAAAACCGAAAACTCCGGGTTGAAGACAAGGTCGTCGACAGCGATGCCGATCTCCTCGGTGGCCTTGATCAGGTCGAGCGCGGTTTGCCTGGAGATGATGTAGCCGGCGGTTCCTATATGTCCGGCGTCGAGTTTGGATGTGGAAAAGCCGTGACCGATGGCAATGCGCTTGCGTCGGATCACGGTCTTACAGAAGTAGCTTTCGAGCTTGACGACTTCGGCATCGGCTGGGATCCAGTCGCTGTCGCGAAGCAATGCGCCGGCTTTTGCGGCAAAGACGATGTCGTCCTCGAAAATCGCCCCGTAGCGGGCGTCGCCTTGGGCGATGACAGCCCAGCAGGCCCGGTGACTGAGCAGGCAGGCGATCTCGCCGTCAGTCAATGGCAGCCTGTTCCGATATCCGACATTTTGCGGCAGCTGGTCCAGCTCCGGCCGGTCGCGTGCGTCTATGGCCTGAACGCGTTCGAATGCAACGCCGATGCGGGCAAACTCCGCCGTCACACGGGCAAGGCGATCGGGAGACCGATCGAGATTGATGACCAGACGCTTCATTGCCGAAGAAAATCCCCACCCCCGCGACGCTCGCGCTTTCTAGCAGGCCTGGTGTTGCCGCGTGAGACTTTTTCTGGGGTGGATGGACGCGCCGTGGACCGGAGAAGAAAAGTCGAAACAGCCCTTGACCTTCCAGTTACTGGAAGCCCTATCTCCGCGTCACACCGATCCATCGAGGCATTTTCGAATGACGCATTCCGATCACGATCATCACGCGCACGGTAGCTGCTGCTCGACAAAAGGCGCCGTGCCCACCACGAAGAGCGTCGTCCGCGACCCGGTCTGCGGCATGACTGTCGATCCGGCGGCTGGCAAGCCGACGGCCGAGCATGATGGC
This sequence comes from Mesorhizobium sp. M7A.F.Ca.CA.001.04.2.1, assembly GCF_003998485.1. NCBI lineage: Bacteria > Pseudomonadati > Pseudomonadota > Alphaproteobacteria > Hyphomicrobiales > Phyllobacteriaceae > Mesorhizobium > Mesorhizobium sp. M7A.F.Ca.CA.001.04.2.1. Next base: position 5,633 of record NZ_RZQT01000171.1, on the reverse strand, counting down.
CATCTCTATCATTTCTGCAGCCAGGGCTGCCGCACGAAATTCGTCGCCGAACCGGAAAAATTCCTGACCGCCACCGATCCGGTCTGCGGCATGAGCGTCGACCGCGCGACAGCCAGTCATTTTGCCCGCCACGAAGGCCGGGGCTTCTATTTCTGCTCGGCCGCTTGCCAGGCGAAATTCGAGGCGGAGCCGCAAAAATATCTCGGCGGCAGGCCAGCACCGCAGCCGATGCCCAAGGGCACGCAATACACCTGCCCGATGCACCCGGAGATCGTCCGCGACAAGCCCGGATCCTGCCCGAAATGCGGCATGGCGCTGGAGCCGATGGGCGTACCAACGGGTGACGAGGGTCCCAATCCGGAACTGGTCGATTTCACCAGGCGATTCTGGGTCAGTGCCGCTCTATCCGTCCCTTTGCTGGTCGTCGCCATGGCGCCGATGCTTGGCCTGACTTTCCAGGCTTTTGTCGACGAGCGGACGAAGGTCTGGCTTGAGCTGGCATTGGCCAGCCCCGTCGTGTTGTGGGCGGCACTGCCTTTCTTCCACCGCGGCTGGGATTCGCTCGTCAACCGCAGCCCCAACATGTGGACGCTGATCTCGCTCGGCGTCGGCGCTGCCTATCTCTACAGCGTCGTCGCCACGCTGTTTCCGGATATCTTTCCGCATCAGTTCCGCGGCCATGGCGGTGCGGTGCCGGTTTATTTCGAGGCTGCCGCCGTCATCGTCGCGCTGGTCTTCCTTGGCCAGGTGCTGGAGCTACGCGCCCGTGAAAAGACCGGTTCGGCGATCCGCGCCTTGCTCGATCTCGCACCGAAGACAGCGCGGCTGATCGCCGCCGATGGTTCCGAAAACGACGTGCCTCTGGACGCCGTCAAGGCCGGCGATCGCCTGCGCATACGCCCCGGTGACGCCGTGCCGGTCGATGGCACGGTGCTGGAAGGACGATCCTCGCTCGACGAATCGATGATCACGGGCGAGCCGTTGCCGGTCGAGAAGGTCGAGGGCGATGCGCTGACCGGCGGCACGCTCAACAAGAATGGTGCGCTGATCATGCGCGCTGAGAAGGTCGGCGCCGAGACGACGCTGGCGCGCATCGTCGAGCTCGTCGCCAAGGCGCAGCGCTCGCGCGCCCCGATCCAAGGGTTGGCTGATCGCGTTTCTTTCTACTTTGTCCCGGCCGTCGTCCTTGTCGCGATTGTCGCCTTCATCGCCTGGGCCGTGTTTGGACCCGAGCCCAGCCTGATCTTTGCCATCGTCTCGGCGGTGTCGGTGCTGATCATCGCTTGTCCCTGTGCGCTCGGCCTCGCCACGCCGATGTCGATCATGACCGCCACCGGGCGCGGGGCGCATGCCGGCGTGCTGATCAAGGAAGCCGCAGCACTCGAACGCTTCGCTTCCGTCGACACGCTGATCGTCGACAAGACGGGGACGCTGACCGAAGGCCGGCCGAAGCTGACCGATGTCGTCACGGCAAACGGCTTCTCCGAAGACGAATTGCTGGCGCTTGCCGCGGGCCTGGAGAAAGGCTCGGAGCATCCGCTGGCTGAAGCCATCGTCGACGGCGCCGCTACGCGCGGCGTGACCGTTGCAGAGGCCAGCGGCTTCGAGGCGGTCACCGGGAAGGGTGTGTCCGGTTCGGTCTCGGGAAAGACGGTCGCGCTCGGGAACGCCGCGATGATGGCCGACCTTGGCGTCGACATCGCATCCATCTCGGCCAAGGCCGAGGCGTTGCAACTCGAAGGCAAGACGGCGATGTTCGTCGCTGTCGACAAAAAACTGGCCGGCATCGTCGCCGTCGCCGACCCTATCAAGATAACGACGGCCGAGGCGATCAAGGCGCTGCATGAAAGCGGCTTGCGGATCGTCATGGCGACCGGCGACAATGAACGCACGGCCAACGCGATCGCCAGAAGCCTCGGCATCGACGAGGTCCGCGCCGACCTGCTGCCGGAACAGAAGGCAGCCCTTGTCGAGGAACTGCGCGCAAAAGGCACCGGCGTTGCCATGGCCGGCGACGGCGTCAACGATGCACCGGCCCTTGCCGCCGCCGATGTCGGCATCGCCATGGGCACCGGCGCCGATGTCGCCGTCGAAAGCGCCGGCATCACCTTGGTCAAAGGCGACCTCAACGGCATCGTGCGGGCGCGCACGCTGGCTCAGGCGACGATCCGCAACATCCGTCAGAACCTGTTCTTTGCCTTCCTCTACAACGTGCTTGGCGTGCCGGTCGCCGCCGGCGTGCTCTATCCGCTCACTGGCACGCTTCTGTCGCCGATGCTGGCAGCGGCGGCGATGAGCCTGTCCTCGGTGTCGGTGATCGCAAACGCATTGCGGCTGAGAACATTGAAACTCTGATCCAAGCCCCCAAATACGAAACCCATCCACAGGAGACCATGTATGACCTTCGCCAAAAAACTCGTGCTGCTGCTGATGGCGGCCGGAATGCTGGTTGCCGTCTTCCTCGAAAGCGTTCCGGCGCAGAGCGAAGAGATGAAACACGACATGGGCGCTATGGCGACGGACGCGACCAGTCCTTCGACGGAAGGCTACAAGGCGGCGATGGACAAGATGCATGCCGACATGATGGCGTCCGACTATACCGGCAATGCCGACGTCGATTTCGTCAGAGGCATGATCCCGCACCATCAGGGCGCGATCGACATGGCCAAGGTTGAACTTGCCAATGGCAAGGACCCGGAAATCCGCAAGCTGGCCGAAGGCGTCATCGCCGCGCAGGAAGCAGAGATCAAGCAGATGCAGGCCTGGCTCGCCGCCCATCCGGTGAAGTAAGTCTTCGGCCATCGCCAGCGCGGCGAGAACGCCTCTGGATTTATCGCCCAGCCTGCGATGCGATCCGGCCCCAACTGGAGCCCGCCATGCCACCGACCATCAGAACCACCAAACTGCCCTTCGGCGAAGCCGTTCAGGTGCTTGGCCAGGGCACATGGAAGATGGGCGAAGATTCCCGTCGCCGCGCCGATGAGGTGAATGCCCTCAAGCTCGGCCTCGACCTCGGCATCACGTTGATCGACACCGCCGAAATGTATGCCAGCGGCGGTGCCGAGGAGGTGGTGGCCGAAGCCATTGCCGGGCGCCGCGACGAGACCTTCCTGGTCTCGAAAGTGCTACCGTCGAACGCCTCGCGCGCGGGCGTGCAGCGGGCCTGCGAAAACAGCCTGAAACGCCTGCGCACCGACCGCATCGATCTCTATCTCTTGCATTGGCCCGGCAGCGTGCCATTGACGGAAACCGTCGCGGCCTTCGAGGCCCTGAAAAAGGCCGGCAAGATCCGCCACTGGGGCGTCAGCAATTTCGACACCGACGAGATGGAAGAGCTGATCGGCCTGCCCGATGGCGGCAATGTCCAGACCAACCAGGTGCTCTACAATTTGGTCCGGCGTGGCCTCGAATTCGATCTGGCGCCCTGGAGCCGGCAGCGCGGCATCCCCTTGATGGCCTATTCTCCGGTCGAGCAGGGTGCGTTGGCGCGCAATGCCAGGCTCGAAGCCATTGCCGGGCGCCACAATGCGACCCCAGCGCAAATCGCCCTGGCCTGGGTGATGCATCAGGAGGGCGTCATCGCCATCCCGAAGGCCAGCAGCGAGGAGCATGTCCGCCAGAATGTCGCTGCGCTCGACATCAAGCTTGCGCCGCAGGACATCGCCGATCTCGACCGCGCTTTCCCGCCACCAGCGCGCAAGCGCGGGTTGGAGATGATCTGACTACGTCCCCGCCAACCCCTTCAGCCGGTAGAGCGCTTCCAGCGCCTCGCGTGGCGTCATTTCGTCCGGGTTGATGTCGCCAAGTGCCGCGCCCAGCGCGTCGCTCTTGATCGGCTTCGGCGCTTCTCGCTTCACCGCCACCGAAAACAATGGAAGATCGTCGACCAGCCGGTTGGTCTTGCCCGAAACTTCGCCCTCTTCCAGTTGGTGCAGCACTTCCTTGGCCCGGTCGACCACCGCTTCCGGCAGGCCGGCCAGCCGCGCCACCTGCACGCCGTAGGAGCGGTCGGCGGCACCCTTGCCGACCTCGTGCAGGAAGACGACGTCGTTTTCCCATTCCTTGACCCGCATGGTGACGTTGGAGAGACGCGCCAGCTTGCCGGCCAGCGAGGTCATTTCGTGAAAGTGGGTGGCGAAGATTGCCCGGCAGCGGTTCTTCTCATGCAGATATTCGACCGCGGCCCAGGCGATCGACAGGCCATCGAAAGTGGCGGTGCCGCGGCCGATCTCGTCGAGGATCACCAGTGCGCGCTCGCCGGCCTGGTTGAGGATCGCTGCCGTCTCGACCATCTCGACCATGAAGGTCGAGCGGCCGCGCGCCAGATCGTCCGAGGCGCCGACACGCGAGAACAGCCGGTCGACGACGCCGATATGGGCCGATGTCGCCGGCACGAACGAGCCGGTCTGGGCCAGGATGGCGATCAGCGCGTTTTGCCGCAGGAATGTCGATTTACCGCCCATGTTCGGGCCGGTCAAAAGCCAGATCGCGCCGTTCCGGGCAGCTCCCTCCGGCGACAGGTCGCAATCATTGGCGACGAACGGGCCTTCGCCGGAGCGGCGCAAGGCCTGTTCGACCACTGGATGCCGCCCGCCCGTAATCTCGAAGGCAAGGCTCGAATCCACCACCGGCCGGCACCAGGCTTCGCTTTCCGACAGAAGCGCGAGCGCCGCGGAGACATCGAGCACGGCCAGCGCATCGGCGCCGGCACGGATCTTCTCCGCTTCGCCGACCGCTTCCGTCGTCAGCGCCTCGAAGGCGGCCAGTTCGATGTTGAGCGCCCGGTCGGCGGCATTGGCGATCTTGGTCTCGAGCTCGGCAAGCTCGGTCGTGGTAAAGCGCATGGCGTTGGCCATGGTCTGGCGGTGGATGAAGCGCGCCTTGGCGTCATCGCTGCCGGTCATCACCGCATGGTGGTTGGCGGTCACCTCGATATAGTAGCCGAGCACATTGTTGTGCCGGATTTTCAGCGAGCGGATGCCGGTCTCGTCGATCAGCGAGCGTTCCAGCCCGGCGATCACCTTTCGCGATTCGTCGCGCAGCGCCCGCATCTCGTCGAGATCGGCATGGTAGCCGCCACGAACGAAGCCGCCGTCGCGCTTGAGCAGCGGCAGTTCGTCGCCAAGTGCCTGCATCAGATGCTGCGAAAGCGCTTGGGGCAGTGCATGGATGGCGGCCAATGCCGCCGCAAGTTCCGGGGGCAGGGCGGTCGCGGCAAAGATTTCGGCGATCGCGCCTGCCGCCTCGAAGCCGGCGCGCAGCGCGCCGAGGTCGCGCGGCCCACCCCGGTTGAGCGCCAGCCTGGACAGCGCGCGGGGCATGTCGGCAACGCTCTTCAGGCTCGACCGCACCGCCTGGCAAAGTCGCGTTTCGGAACGGAAGAACGACACCGAGTCCAGCCTGGCGCCGATCGCCGCCGGGTCGGTCAGCGGCGCCATCAGCCGGTCGGCGAGCAGCCTTGCGCCGCCGCCGGTCACCGTGCGGTCGATCGCCTTGAACAGCGAGCCTTCGCGGCTGCCCGACAGCGTGCGCAGCAGTTCCAGATTGCCGCGTGTCGCCGGATCGATGAACAGGGTCGAACCCTGCTCCTCGCGTTCGGGCCGCGACAGCGGCGGGCGCTCCGCTTTCTTCGT
>NZ_RZQT01000170.1:0-10742 GCF_003998485.1 Mesorhizobium sp. M7A.F.Ca.CA.001.04.2.1 | reverse complement strand
CCAATACGCAGCGTGCCGTGGTTGGGAATGCCGACGACGTCGCCGGCAAAGGCCTCGTCGGCGGTGACGCGTGTGCGGGCAAAGAAGAACTGCGGCGCCGACAGCGACATCGGTTTTCCCGTGCGTACCAGCTTGGCCTTCATGCCGCGCTCGAGCTTGCCCGAACAGACGCGGACGAAGGCTATGCGGTCGCGGTGGTTGGGATCCATGTTGGCCTGGATCTTGAAGACGAAGGACGTCATCTTCTCTTCGGTCGCCTCGACCTTGCGGGTGTCGGCCTCTTGAGCACGCGGCGGCGGTCCAAAAGCGCCGAGCGCCTCGATCAGGTCGCGCACGCCATAATTGCGCAGCGCCGAGCCGAAATAGACCGGCGTCAGGTGACCCTCGCGGAAGGCTTCTATATCAAGGGGTCTGCACGCTTCCCGCGCCAGCTCCAGCTCCTCGATGAAGGCCTCGCGCTCGTTCTCCGGCAAAAGGCCGGCGACGCGGTTGGAATCGGGACCGTTGACCGGCGTGCGCTCCTTCTCGTCGTCGCCCCTGCGCACGGCGTTCAGCGCCAGATGGTAGGTGCCGGAAAAATTCTTGCCCCGGCCGATCGGCCAGGTGATCGGCGCCGTATCCAGCGCCAGCTTCTGCTCGATCTCATCGAGGATCTCGAACGGATCGCGGCTTTCGCGATCCATCTTGTTGACGAAGGTGATGATCGGGATGTCGCGTAGCCGGCAGACTTCGAAAAGCTTCAGCGTGCGCGGCTCGATGCCCTTGGCGGCATCGATGACCATGACGGCCGAGTCGACCGCCGATAGCGTGCGATAGGTGTCGTCTGCGAAATCCTCGTGGCCGGGCGTGTCGAGCAGGTTGAAGACATTGTCCTCATACTCGAAGGTCATCACCGAAGTGACGACCGAAATGCCGCGCTCACGCTCGATCTTCATCCAGTCCGACCGCGTCTGGATCTTGTCCTTCTTGGCCTTGACCTCGCCGGCAAGCTGGATGGCGCCGCCGAACAGCAGCAGCTTTTCGGTGAGCGTGGTCTTGCCGGCGTCCGGGTGCGCGATGATCGCGAAGGTGCGGCGGCGCGCCACTTCTTCTTCTATTGCTTCGGGCATTCTCTGGGATTTCCGTGTGACAGGCCGGGCTTCTAGCAGCGCAGTGCCGGCCTGTCGACCGGTCCGGCGGCTCGGACTCTGCTGATCGCCGCCTCACCATCCGAGCATACAGCTCAGCCGTGCTGTGGCTCCGGCCAGTGCATTGCCGCATATTTTGCGCTGCGCGATGTTGGCAAGCGGCTGCCGGGGTGGCACTGGATGAACATCCCTCGGGATGACGAGGCAGAGGAGCAAGCATGACTGCGGCGAAACAAGTGATCGTCATCGGCGCCGGCATCATCGGCGCCTCCATCGCGTGGCATCTGAGCAGAGCGGGTGCGCAAGTGACGGTGATTGCCGACAGTGCTGCCGGAGGGGTGGCGACGCCGAACTCGTTCGCCTGGATCAATGCCAGCTGGGGCAATCCGGAGCCGTATTTCCGGCTGCGCACCCGCGCGATGGCAGAGTGGACGCGGCTGGCGCGGGACCTTCCCGGCCTACCGCTGAGCTGGTGCGGCGGCCTGTGCTGGGATTTGCCGGTGGCCGACATGGAAGCCTACGCCACGGAACATTCCGCCTGGGGCTATGGTATCAGCCAAGTCGACCGCGCCGGTGCTGCGCGCATCGAGCCCAATCTCACCGAGCTTCCGGATTTTGCCCTGTATGTGGCTGAGGAAGGCGTCGCCGAACCGGTGACTGCCACGCGCGCGCTGTTGGCGGACGCGGAGCGACATGGCGCGAAGATCATCTCCAGCACGGTGACGGCCCTGGTCCAGACCGGCGGCAGGATCACCGGTGTCGACACATCGCATGGATTGATTGCATCAGACGAGGTGGTGATCGCGGCTGGCGTCGGCTCGCCGGAGATCGCCGCGACCGCCGGGATCAACCTGCCGATCGAAACGCCGCCCGGCCTGATCGTCCATTCGCGGCCCACCGAAAAGCGGCTCAACGGGCTGGTGCTGGCCGAGCGGCTGCACATGCGCCAGACAGCGGAAGGTCGCATCATCGCCGGCTCGGATTTTGGCGGCGCCGACCCGGGCATGGATGCCGAAGCCACCGCCCACGCGCTGTTTGCGGCCATGAAAGCCATGCTGCGCGACAGCGACGGGTTGGAACTCGATTTCCACACGGTCGGCTACCGGCCGACGCCGATCGATGGCTTTCCAATCGTCGGCCGCGCTGAGGGCATGGACGGTGTCTATGTCGCCGTCATGCATTCCGGCATCACGCTGGCGCCGGCCGTCGGCCTGTTCGCCACAAGGGAAATTCTCGACGGCGAGCGCGACCCCTTACTTGCCCCTTATGGATTGTCGCGCTTCGCTCAATAGGCAGGCGGACGGCGAAAGCCGCCGGTGAGTGGTTCGATTACCCTGGCGCTGCCGAGCAGTCGTGACTCCGACCAGCGTTTGCCGACCAGTTGCGGGCCGATCGGCAGGCCGGTGCTGTCCTGTCCTCAGGGGATGGAAATGGCTGGATGGCCGCTGTGGTTGAAGACAGCGCCATAGGCCGGCAGCATCCACGGCATACTTCAAGTGGAGTGGAGCATTCGAGGGTTGGCCGCGTTTGATTGAAATTGTGCCGATAGTCTTTGATGTCGGCACTCTACGGCGCCCCCCTCTGGCCTGCCGGCCATCTCTCCCACGAGTGGGGAGATCGGCAGGTTTGGCTCGTTCCAGCAACCTTGGCGATTGGCGAAGGCCACGCAAATAGCCAATCTCCCCACTTTGTGGGGGGAGATGTCCGGCAGGCCAGAGGGGGCGCTGTCCCGCGACGTTGCCGCAGTTTGCAGCTACCCCACCAGCGCGAACTTCGCCGCCGCCGGAGCAAACGGGCGAATTCTGATGTCATCGCCGCTGATCGTGACAAAACTCGCCGGCGGGATCGCCTGCCAGTCGCCGCCCTCGCGGTCGAACGGTTCGGACACGATGCAGCGGCCGCCGCCCTTGCGCAGGACAGACGTGTAGAGCGTCGGCGCGTGAGCGTCGGTGGCGTAGCGCACCGCGTGCAGCGCCTGGCCATCCGAGAAGGCGGCGGTGAGCTTCAGCGCCGGTTCGAGGCCGGCGCGGCGCGAGGCTTCGAGCACGCGGCTGGTGGCGTGGGAGACGGCGCCTTGCGGATCGCCGGTCAATCCCTCATCGATCATCAGCAGGAAGAACAGTTCGGAATCGGTGGTGCCTTCGCGCTGGTCGAAGACGGCGTCGGACAGCGAGTTCTCCAGCGCGCGGCGGATTTTCTCGAAGCCGCCGATCTGGCCGTGTGCATGAACGACCAGCTGCCGGAGATGAATGGATGGCAGTTCATGCGGCTGGTGGCGCCGCCGGTCGACGCCCGCACATGGGCGAGGAACAGGCCGGATTTGATCTGTCGGCACAGGCTTTTCAGATTGGGATCGGACCAGGCCGGCAGGATATCGCGATAGAGACCCGGCTCCGGGCGGTCGCCATACCAGGCTAGGCCGAAGCCGTCGCCATTGGTCGGCGATTTCGCTTCCTGAGCACAATGGCTCTGGGCGATCAGCGAGTGACAGGGCGCCGTGAGGATGTCTTCGAGAAAGACCGCTTCACCCAGATAGGCCGCCCACCGGCACATCGTTTCTGTCGCCCTCTAGGCGCGATCCGGAAGAGCCGCCGGCTCCTTGGTCGCGTGCGTGCCTCTGTTGTGCGTCCGCTCATAGAGTTCGCGGACGATTCGGCTGGCGGTAGTCTCAAACAGAAATGGCAAGAAGGCGTGAACGAGCGCTGCACTGGCAGCCAGGAGCAGGCGCGAGGAGAACCAGGCGGCAAAGGCCATATGGCCGAAATAGGTCTCGCCGACCTTGGCCGGATGAGAGGTGAAAATCCTTGCGACCGACATGCTGGTTCCCCTTCAGCGCTTCAGGTTCCGATATGAGTATCCTGACACGCTTCGCAGGTTCATTGGTCTCAAAATATCCTTGTGTTTTGCCATTTTGTGGGACACACATCCCACATGGCGCTGGATATCGATGAAATCGACCGGAAATTGCTCGCCGAATTGCAACGCGACGGCACGCTGTCGGTCGACCAGCTGTCGGAACGGGTGGCCCTATCGCGCAATGCCTGCTGGCGGCGCGTCAAGCGGCTGGAGGAGGATGGTGTCATCACCGGCCGGGTGGCGCTGGTCGATGCCGAAAAGCTCGGGCTTGGCCTTTCGGTCTTCATCCTGATCCGCACGTCCAACCACGATCCGGAGTGGCTGCAGAGATTCCGCGCGGCGGTGACCGGCCTTTCCGAGATCACCGGCGTCTACCGCATGTCCGGCGACCTCGACTACGTTCTGCGCGCCCGCGTCGCCGACGTGAAGGCCTATGACCGGCTCTACCAGCGGCTGATCGCCAAGGTGGCGCTGTCTGATGTTTCCGCCTCTTTCGTGATGGAAGAGATCAAGGAGACGACGGTGGTTCCGATGGAAGTGCGCTAGGGTATGTCGATATTCAGGTGATGCCGGCCTGCAAACGACGGGTTTCGACTCGGCCTGACCTGAATCTCAACACACCTCAGGCCATACTGATGCCTGAAAGAAAGCCGTTGATAGGCTTGCGGGCGAGTTGACCGAATCGCCGTTCGCGCCGATAGGATCGATTTTATGCGCGCAGCCCTTCAAACTCCCTCCGTCATCGGTCCAACCGTCGGCTTCGTCAGGTTGCCGCATGCTGAAGGACTTCCCCTTCCTGCTTATGAAAGCACCGGTGCTGCCGGCATGGATCTGCGCGCCGCGATGCCGGACGACCGGCCGCTGCTGATCCTGCCCGGAAAACGCGCTCTGGTGCCGACCGGGCTGATCCTGGAAATTCCCGAAGGCATGGAAGGCCAGGTGCGGCCGCGCTCAGGCCTTGCCTTCAAACATGGGCTGACCGTCCTCAACACGCCCGGCACCATCGACAGCGACTATCGCGGCGAGGTCAAGGTGCTGCTGATCAATCTCGGCGACGAGGACTTTGCCGTGACGCGCGGCATGCGCATCGCCCAGATCGTTTTTGCCGCGGTGACGCAAGCCGCCGTGGAAGAGCGCAACCTGGCCGGCGGCACGGCGCGCGGCGCGGGCGGGTTCGGATCGACCGGCACCGCCTGATGCCTGAACTGCCTAAACTTGTCATCTTCGACTGCGACGGGATCCTGGTCGATACGGAGAACCTGGCCAATCGGCGCCTTGCCGAATGGCTGACCGCTGCCGGCTATCCGACAAGCTTCGAATATTGCCGCAAGAATTTCTCCGGCCGCAGCATGGCGTCGGTGCAGAAAGAGATCGAAGAAGAGACCAGCGTCAGGCTTGGCGCCGATTTTGTCGATCGCTGGAACGCCGGCCTGCCAGACCTGTTCGCCCACGGCGTCGAAGCAATCCCTTATGTCCGCGAATTCGTCGAGGCCGTGCGGTCAGCCGGGATCGCCTATTGCGTCGCCACCTCGGCCCGGGTGTCGAAGATGCACATCACACTTGGCCAGACCGGGCTGTTGCCGCTGTTCGAACACGCGATGTTTTCCTCGACGATGGTCGCGCGCGGCAAGCCGTTTCCGGACCTGTTCCTGCATGCTGCGAAAACCGTGGGCTTTGCACCTGCCGACTGCATCGTCATCGAGGACAGCGTCGCTGGCACGCAGGCCGGCATCGCGGCCGGCATGCGGGTGTTTTCCTATCACGCCGATCCCTATTCCGACCGCGACGGCCTTATCCAGGCCGGCGGCATCCTGTTCGACGACATGCGCGAACTGGCCGGGCTGGTGCCGATCCACTGAGCTGGCTGACGGACTGGACGGGTTGGGAGGCTGTGCTACGTTCCGCGCGCCCGACAGCCTGAGGCGACCATGCCGACGAACCTGCTTCGCTTCATCCTCGCCGTGATGCTGCTGCCATTGCTGTGGACCGCAGCCGGCGCGCAAGACGCCAGCCTTCCGGAGCTCGGCAGCCCACTGCCCGGCCAAAAAGACATCACCTATCTCGACCTCGCCAGGATGATCATTCCAGACCTCGCCGCCGACAAGAATGGCTTTTACAGGGGCGGGCTGCCGATCGCGATGCGCCATATCGAGGGACCCGACAGCGGCGGCTCGCCGCCCGAAACCTCAGGCTTTTCCAATGCCTCCGTGCTTGCCATCAAGGCGGGAGGCAAGGACCGCCTGACCATGCTGTTCGATCTCGGCGATTCCTCAGACAGCGCAGAAGGCTATGCGGTGCTAGCGCTCTACGACATTACGGGCAAACCAAGGCTGCTCGACGCCGCCAATGTCGCCCTCGACCGCAGCACCTATTTCCGCGAACCCGGCAAGCTCGGCATCGGCGCCAATGATGATATCCTCATGATCGAGAGTTCGCATTCCAATTCAAACCAGAACTATATGATCGTCCCGCTGATTATGGTCGCCAGGGACAAGTTGAAGCTGATCGACATCATCTATTTGTTCGACGAGCACGTGTGTGCCTATAGCCGGACGCAGGACGTTGCCTTTAAAGCCATCGCAGAGGGCCGACGCCATGCGGCGATCAAGGTAACGGTGACCGATGCCACCGTCGTGAACGACGAAAGCTGCGATGACCAGCCGCCCAAACCTGAATCTCACGACATCTCCGTCACCTATCATTGGGACAAGACAACGTCGCACTATGCCAAGGATTCCGACGCGCTGGACAAATTGGCAGGAGAGAACGCCAAACGCTTCTGAACCAACCGCATTCGTTTGCCCGGCCAGATGGAGCAGGATAAAATCCGTTCGGCCACACCGCATACGATGGGGGAACTACCATGGACAAGGGCAAGATCTTTCGCGACCTGCATGCCTCGACCTTCGTCGTGCCCAATCCCTGGGATATCGGCACGACCAAGCTGCTCGGCTCGTTCGGCTTCACGGCGCTGGCGACGACCAGCGCCGGCTTTGCCTTTTCGCGCGGCCTGCCGGACGGCGCAGTGACCTTCGACCAGATGATCCACCATTGCCGCGAAGTGACCGCGGCGACCAGCCTGCCGGTCTCGGCCGACCTCGAGAAAGGCAAGGGCGACAGCGCCGAGCAGGCCGCCGAAACCATCTTCGCGGCGGAAGCTGCCGGCCTTGCCGGCTGCTCGATCGAAGACCACACCGGCGATCCGGACAAGCCGATCTATGATTTTGCGCACGCCGTCGAACGCGTTGCGGCGGCCGTGGAAGCGGCGCGGGCCCTGAAACGCGATTTCGTCTTCACTGCGCGGGCCGAGAATTTCCTCTGGGGCAAGTCCGACCTCGACGACACGATCAAGCGGCTGCAGGCGTTCGAGAAGGCCGGCGCCGACGTACTCTATGCGCCAGGCATCGGCAACGTCGAGATGATCCGCACGCTCTGCTCTGCCGTCAGCAAGCCGGTCAATGTCATGGCGGTACCGGGTTTTACCATCGCCGATCTCGCCATGGCCGGCGTCAAGCGTATCTCGCTCGGGCCGTGGCTGACCAATTTCGCCTACGGCATGCTGGAAACGGCGGCACGCGAAATCCAGCAAGACGGCACCTTCGGCTTCACCCGCGCCGCCATGCCGTTCAGCAAATTGCAGGCCCTCTTCGGCAAATCTTCGGATTAATGGGGCCCGTCGCATGACGCTGACCGTGGTCGACATGCATACCGGCGGCGAGCCGCTGAGGATCGTCACCGGCGGCTATCCCGGTATCCCCAAGGGCACGATCCTGGAAAAGCGCGCCTATGTGCGCGACCATCTCGATCATCTCAGGAAAATCCTGATGTTCGAGCCACGCGGCCATTACGACATGTATGGCGCCTTGCTGGTCGAGCCGGACCTGCCCGGCGCCGACCTCGCCGTGCTGTTCATGCACAATGAGGGTTATTCGACGATGTGCGGCCACGCCATCGTCGCGCTCGGCCGCTACGCCATCGATGAAGGGCTGGTGGCGAAACAGGAACCAGTCACGACAGTCAATATCGAGGCGCCGTGCGGGCTGGTCGTCGCCTCGGTCGAGGTCAGGGACGGCAAGGCCGGTGCGGTGTCGTTCGAAAGCGTGCCGGCCTTCCTGTTCGCCGGTGGACAGGCGATCGAATTGGCGGGCCACGGCACGATTGGCTTCGACGTCGCCTATGGCGGCGCCTTCTACGCGCTGGCCGATTGTCACCAATTCGGGCTCGAATTCGGCAGAAGCCGGATGCGCGATTTCGTCGATGCGGCAACGGGGCTGACGGACAGGCTCAAGGCTGAATTTCCGCTGTCGCATCCCGACCACGGCGACCTAGCCTACCTATACGGCACCATCCTGACCGATGGCCGCGACACATTTTCCGGCGAGGTGACCAAAAACATCTGCGTCTTCGCCGAAGCCGAGGTCGACCGCTCGCCAACCGGTTCCGGCGTCACCGCAAGGCTGGCGGCCATGCATGCCAAGGGCGAGATCGCGATCGGACAGACGCGCACATTCGAGAGCATCGCCGGCTCGCGTTTTTCCGGAGCCGTGGCGCGGACGGCGAAGGCTGGACGGCATGAGGCGATCATCGCCCGCGTCGGCGGCCGCGCCTATTATTCCGGGCGGGCCGAATTCATCGTCGAAGCGGACGACGAGCTCGGACGCGGATTCCTATTGCGCTGAAGAAAATGCTCAGCGGCGCGAGGAGCGAGCCACTTCCCGCACCGAGATCGCCTTGTGCAGATGCACCATCATGGCGGCGGCGAACAGCGGCGTCAGCAGGTTAAGCAACGGCACGGCGAGGAAAGCCGCGATGAGCAGCCCGGCGAGAAACACCGTGCCGGCATAGTGCCTGCGCAAGGCCCTGGCCTCGTCTTCCCCGCGAAAGCGCATGGCTGCGAATTCGAAGAACTCGCGCCCGAGCAGATAGCCGTTGACGATGAAGAAGGCTGCTATGTTGACGCCCGGCACCAAGAGAAGCAGCAGCGCGACGATGTTGCCAAGAATGACGACACCGAGGAATCGCGCCGACAGCACCAGCGAGCGCAGCGCCGGCATGGCGCGGCCGGTCGGATCGCCGGGGTAGTCGGTGCGCTCGACCACTTCGGCGATATCGTCGAGGAACAGGCCGGCGACAACAGCCGTCACCGGCGCGATGAGCAACGCCATGCCGAAGGCAAGCGCTATTGCCGCGATGATGCCGCCGAGCCACCCGGCCCAGGACGGCATGCCCGGCAACAGCGTCTGCAGCCACGGCAGCGCCAGCCACTCGACGAGGCTGGTCAGGCCGAACCACAGAGCCACCAGTGCCAGCACGGTCAAGCCCAGCGTCTTGACGAACACGGCCCGAAAGGGAGGCGAAATCAGCTCGAGGGCCGCAGCGCGGGCAGCGTCGAAAATCACCTTGTCACACCCCCGGTTAGCGGACGCCTAAAAAGCGGATGCTTCCGAGATAGGCAGCGCAGGCCATGAGCACAAGCTGGCTGGCGTTTACCGCGCAAACGCCGGCTTTCGAACCGGGATGGTCATGGCAGCGACCCCGGCCACGACAAAACCCATGCCCAGCCATGCCGTCGAACCAAGACTTTCGCCGAGGAAGAGAGCGCCGATGCCGACGCCGATCGGCACGCGCAGATAGGCCTGCGAGGTGGTGCCGACCGAACCCAGCGTGTGGATGAGGCGGAAATAGATGACGAAGGCCAGCGCGGTGGAAAAGACCGACAGGCCGAGTAGGGCCAGGATCGACGCGGTCGATGGCGCCAGCGTCCACGGCTGGTCGAACACCAGACTGAGCGGCACGAGGATGACGGCGCCGCACAGCATGGAACCGGCGGCCGGTAGCATTGGGTCGAGGCCCTTGAAACCGCGGCCGAAAATGGCGGCCCCGGCATAGCAGACCGTCGCGGCGACGATTGCCAATTGCGCCCACAATTCATGACCGAGGCCACCCAGCGCCTGCGTGCCGATAATGAGGCAGATGCCGGCAATGCCGGCGCCCACACCGATCAGTTTGCGCAAGGTGACCGGCTCGTGGCGGGTGATGAGCGCGGTCAAGAGGAAGGTGAAGATCGGCGAGGTCGCGTTGAGGATGGTGGCGAGGCCGGCATCGACCGAGCGTTCGGCCGCGGCGATCAGGGTGAACGGAATAACGCTGTTGAGGCAGGCCTGGAAGGCGAAGCGGCGCCAGCTTGCAGCGTCGCCCGGCAAGGCGAGCCCGCGCCAGCGGATGATGGCCAACAGGATGCCGCCAGCGATCAGGGTGCGGGCGGCAATGAAGGTGACCGGCGGGATGGTTTCGACGCCGATCTTGATGAAGGTGTAGGAGGCGCCCCAGAGCACTGCCAGCACGACGAGCAGTACCAGGTCGGTGGTCAGATCGTTTTTTGCAGGCTCGTTCTTCGTCGACATGCTTTTTGTAGACATTGGGGGCTGGCTCGCCTTCGAAGCGGGATCGTCTGATCCAGGCTTATAGGCGGTGCGGCGATGAAATGCTTCGGCCACGGTCGAATTGTCATAGCGCCTCGCGGCTGATGCGCCTTTGCCTGTTCCGCCAAAGTTGCGTGTCACGCCCTAGGCAAACCGGTTTCAAATCGCTAGACCCGCGCCGGGCCGGCGTGGCAAGAAGCCGGCTCGGGTTTTTGGCGGAGATTTTGATGCCGGATTATGACGTGCTTTGCATCGGCAATGCCATTGTCGACATCATCGCCCAGTGCGACGAGGAATTCCTCGAGACCAACGGCATCATCAAGGGCGCGATGAACCT
>NZ_RZQT01000016.1:0-78761 GCF_003998485.1 Mesorhizobium sp. M7A.F.Ca.CA.001.04.2.1 | reverse complement strand
GCATCGAACATGCCACCGGTCACGGGCAGCCGCATGGGCATTCCAGACGGGCCGGGTCTCGGCATAGACGTCGTTCCCGATCTGCTCGGCGCGCCGTTCTTCGAGGTCGGGCGCTGAGATGAAAATCCGCAGCATCAAAGCCACGCCGATCAATTTGCGCCTCGAAGCGCCCTACGCCTGGGTGTTCGGCGAACTCGACGGATTTTCACCGACCGTCGTCGAAGTCGAGACCGAGGATGGCCTGGTCGGCCTCGGCGAAGCGCCGACGCCAGCGGCGGCCGCGATCATCAATGATGTCCTGGCGCCGCGGCTGGTCGGGCGCGATGCCTTCGACATCGCCGGCGCCGAGCATGTCTGCCTGCCCTTTTGGACCGGCGTGCAGTCGATCAACGACCGCACACGCATCATGGCTTTCGGCGCCATCGAGATGGCTTTGTGGGACCTGCGCGGCAAGGCGTGGAACCAGCCGCTCTACCAGTTGCTCGGCGGCGCCGTACGCAAGGATATCCCGTTCACCGACTATTTTTCGCTGCGCGGTGATGGGCCAAAGGTGACGGGCGAGACGGCGCCCGAGGAAGTCGCCGACTATTGCGTCGAATTGCACGAGACGCATGGAACGACTTTCTTCGAAGGCAAGTTCTCGACCGAAGATCCGAAAATCTCGCTCAGGATGGTCGAGCTGATCCGCAGAAAACTCGGCGACGATGCGATGATCCGTATCGATTCCAACCAGGCCTATTCGCTCAGCACCGCGCGGCGGCTGGCGCGCCCGCTGGAAGAATTGGGCGTGCGCAACTGGGAGGATCCGGTGGCGACCATCGAGGAGATGCGCGAGTTGCGGCGCCATTGCTCGATCCCGTTCTCGACCCACAACATCGACATTGCGCGCGCCATGGAAACCAAAGTGCCGGACGCGTTCGTCGGCAACCCGACGACGCATGGCGGCATCGGCCGGCTGTTGCGCTTCGTCGGCGCCTGCGAGCATGCCGGGATCGATTTCTGGTGCTACAGCGGCGACAGCGGCATCGGCAGCGCCGCCTATCTGCATCTGTGCGCGGCACTCGGCTGGATCAGGGAGCCGAACCAGTCGCTGTTTCGCATGCTGCCGATGGATGTCACCGAGGAAGGACCGTTTTCGCCGAAAAACAATGTCGTGCGCGTTCCGGAAGGTCCCGGTCTCGGCGTCACCTTGTCGCGCGAAAACCTCGCTGCCTGTCACAGAGACTTTACCGAGAAAGGACCGTGCAACAAGTATCATGACCCGGCAAAGCCCGGAACCTATCGCCGTTTGCCGCTGAACTAGATGACGGCAAGCGGCCAAGACCGATGGCCAGACACGAGAAGCCAACCGCCGCGACTTCGGTCGGGAAGGTTGGACAAAGACGGTGGAAGCAGTGCAGCCAACAATCCGGAGCGTCCATGCCACGACTGGATGGACCGGACAAAACCGCATGCTAAAGTTCCGATAGACAGGCCTCCGGTGCCGGGAAAATGGAGCAATCCACGAAATTTCGTCAACCATAAGAAATAGGGGAAAGGGTAAAAACCCATGAGCAAGAACCACAGCATTCTCGACCTGATCCGGCGCAATCGCACGCCGCTTGAAAATCACCTGATCGATGGCCTCGTCGACGGCCGTGTCAGCCGCCGCGACTTCGTCCGTCACGGCAGCCTGCTCGGCCTGTCGCTGCCGCTGCTGGGCCGCATCGGCATGGCCGCCGGCCTTGGCGGCATGCCGTCGCTGGCGCGCGCCCAGGGCGCGCCGGGCGCCACCATCCGCGTCGCCAGCAGTGTGCCGGCGGCGACGATCGACCCGGTCAGCATTGCGGACGCCGGCGGCCTGCTGATCATGCAGCAGGTTGCCGAATTCCTTTGCGTCGACGGCCCCGATCTGGTGCTGCAGCCGGCCTTGGCCGAAAGCTGGAAGCCGAACGACAACGGCACGGTGTGGACCTTCAAGCTGCGCAAGGGCGTAAAATTCCACAGCGGCGGCGAGATGAAGGCCGACGACGTCGTGGCCAGCATCGACCGCCTTGCCGACCCGGCCAACTCGTCCAATGCGCTGTCGGTGTTCACCGGCATCCTGCAGAAAGGCGCTTCAAAGAAGGTCGACGACTACACGGTGGAATTCCACCTCGATGCGCCGAACGGCAACTTCCCCTACATGCTGTCGTCCGACAACTACAACGCCGTCATCATCCCGGCGAGCTACAAGGGCGACTACGAAAAGAGCTTCGACGGCACCGGGCCGTTCAGAATTGAGAAATACACGGCAAAGGTCGGCGCGTCCTTCGTCCGCAACGAGGACTATTGGGGGCCGAAGGCCTTGCCCGAGCGCACCGAATTCACCTTCTTCACCGACATGCAGCCGCAGATCCTGGCGCTGCAGGGCGGACAGGTCGACATCATCAACCAGATGCCGGTGCTGGCCGGCGTCGCTCTGCTCAACGATCCGAACATCGACATCATCAGCCTGAAGTCGTCGGCCCATCAGCAGCTGCACATGCGCTGCGACGAGGGTCCGTTGAAGGATGCGCGCGTGCGCCGAGCCATTGCGCTCTGCCTCGATCGCGACAAGCTGGCCGCCGGCCTGATGAAGGGACGCTCCGCCCTGGGCAATGACAGCCCGTTCGCCGCCGTCTATCCTTCGACCGATACGAGCGTGCCGCAACGCAAGCAGGATATCGCCCAGGCCAAGCAGCTCATGGAAGCAGCCGGCCTTGGCCAGGGCTTCAAGATAACCCTGACCACCGAACGCTACCTGGAAATCCCCGAATACGCCCAGCTCATCCAGAACTGGGTCAAGGAGATCGGCGTCGAGCTCGACCTCAACATCCTCGACCAGAGCGGCTATTACGGAGACGCGGTGTTCGGCAAGTCGAACTGGCTGGATTCGGTGATGGGCATCACCGACTACGGCCACCGCGGCGTGCCGAACGTCTATCTTGCGGCACCGCTGAAGAGCGAAGGCACCTGGAATGCGGCGCATTTCAAGAACAAGGACTATGACGCGCTGGCGACCAGCTACATCGCAGCACTCGACCTCGAGGCGCAGAAGGCCGACGCCGGCAAGATCCAGAAGCTGTTGCTCGAGGAAACGCCTGTTATTTTCGGCTATTTCTACGACTATCTGACGGCGACGGCGAAGGGCGTGGCCGGCGTACAGCCGACCGCCATGTCGCAGCTGTTCCTCGACAAGGCATCGAAAGCCTGAACTAACTCTTTGTTGGAGCATGACCTTTTCCGAAAACCGGTCCCCACTTTTCGGGATCATGCTCAAAGGGAAAGCCAATCCTCTAACAGCCAGCTCCCGCATGGGGCTGGCTCCACAAGGAGTCTTAGCCATTCTCTCCTTCCTTGCCCGGCGTGTCTCGCTGTCGCTGGTGACGCTGTTCCTGCTCAGCATCATGGTGTTCCTGGGCGGCCAGGTGCTGCCCGGCAACGTCGGGCGCGCCATATTGGGTCCATTCGCCGACCAGCGCGCGGTCGACGCGCTCAATCACACGCTCGGCGTCGATCGCCCGCTGCTGGCACAGTACTGGGGCTGGATCTCTAATTTCGTCCAGGGCGACATGGGCACGTCCTACATCTTCCGCTCGCCGGTCGCGCCTTTCGTCATCGATGCGCTCGGCAATTCGATGAAGCTGGCGGCGGTCGCCTTCGTGCTGGTGGTACCGATCGGCATCCTCGGCGGCGTCGTCGCCGCGCTCAACCTCAACCGCCCGCTCGACCGCATCATCAGCCTCGGCGGTCTGTCGGTGACGGTGCTGCCGGAATTCGTCACCGGCATCATCCTGATCCTGATCTTTGGTGTCTGGCTGCGCTGGCTGCCGATATCGGCCGCATGGCCGCGCGACGCCGGCTTCTTCACGCAGCTCTACTACCTGATCCTGCCGTCGCTGCCGCTGTTCCTGGTGCTATTCGGCTACATCGCCCGCATGGCGCGCTCCGGCATGATCGAAGCGCTCGATTCCGACTACACGCGAACGGCCGTGCTGAAGGGCCTGCCCTGGCGCACGGTGATCTGGCGCCATGTGCTGCGCAATGCGCTGCTGCCGACCATCACCGTTATCGCCACGCAGACCGGCTACCTCATCGGCGGCCTTGTCGTCATCGAAACGCTGTTTCGCTACCAGGGCATCGGCTCGCTGATCTTCACTGCCGCGCGCGGCAAGGATTTCCCGATGCTGGAATCCGGCATCCTCACCATCGGCATCGTCTATGCCGTGGCCACTCTTGTCGCCGACTTCCTCTATTCCGTGCTCAATCCGCGCATCCGGCTGGGGACAGACCAATGAGCACCATCCAGACCACCTCCTCGACACCCGACGACACGCGCCCGCGCGGCCCGCTGGCCGAGGTCTTCTTCTCGCTGCTGCGCTCGCGAACATTCCTTGTCGGTTTCGCCATCGTGCTGTTCTGGGTTGCCTGCGCGCTGTTCGGCGAGCACTTCGCACCCTACGACCCGCTCGCCGACGACATCATCAACGCGCTGGCGCCGCCTTCTTCCGAACACTGGTTCGGCACCGACCAGATCGGCCGCGACGTCTTCTCGCGCGTCATCGTCGGCTCGCGCGACATCCTGACCGTCGCCCCGCTGGCGACCTTGCTGGCGACAGTGGCCGGCACGGCGCTCGGCCTCGTCACCGGCTATTTTCGCGGCTTCGTCGACGATGTCGTCAGCCGAATCCTGGAAGCCTTCATGGCGATCCCGGTGGTCATCGTTGCGTTGCTGGCGATCGTTGCGCTCGGCACCTCGAAGACGACGGTCATCGTTGTCATCGGCTTAAGCTTCGCGCCGATCATCGCGCGCACCGTGCGCTCCGCGGTGCTGGCCGAGCGTGAACTCGACTATGTCGCTGCCGCGCAGCTAAGGCATGAAAGTGCCCTGCATACGATGTTCGTCGAGATCCTGCCCAACGTCATTCCGCCGATCCTGGTCGAAACCACTGTGCGGCTCGGCTATGCCATCTTCGCCGTCGCCACGCTCTCCTTCATGGGTTTCGGCATCCAGCCGCCCTCTCCCGACTGGGGGCTGTCGATCTCCAACAATTACGGCATGATCGGCGGCGGCTTCTGGTGGACGGTGCTGTTCGATGCGCTCGCCATCGCCTCGCTGGTCATCGGCGTCAATCTGGCCGCCGACGGCGTTCACGGAGCGCTCAATGACTAACTCCGCCAAGGCCGAAAACGCACTCGAAGTCACCGATCTTTCGGTTGCCTACCGCGTCGCCGGCCGCAACCGCGCCGTGCTGCGTAACCTCAGCCTCACCATCGGCCAGGGCGAAGCCTATGGGCTGGTCGGCGAATCCGGCTGCGGCAAATCCACCGTGGCGCTTACGGTGGTGCGCTATCTGCCGAGAAACGGTTCTATCACCGGCGGCACGATATCGCTCGACGGCCAGAACGTGATGAAACTCGACGCCGAGGCGCTCAGGCGGGCGCGGGCCGAAAGCGTCTCCATGGTCTATCAGGACCCGGGCAAGGCGCTGAACCCGTCGATCCGCGTCGGCCGTCAGTTGACCGAGATTTTTGAACTCGGCGGCATTTCGGGACAAGCGGCCACCGACCGGGCGATTGCCATGCTGAACCGCGTGCGCATCTCCGACCCCGTCAGCGTCATGCAGCGCTACCCGCACCAGCTTTCCGGCGGCATGCAGCAACGCGTGGCGATTGCCATGGCGCTGGCCAACGATCCGTCGATGCTGATCCTCGACGAGCCGACGACCGGCCTCGATGCGACGGTAGAGGCCGAAGTGCTCGACCTGATCGCGCAGCTGCGGCAAGAACTCTCGGCCTCGATCCTGTTTATCAGCCACAACCTCGCCGTCGTCTCCAACATGTGCGACCGCGTCGGCGTGCTCTATGCCGGCATGCTGGTCGAGGAAGGACCGACGGAGGTCGTCTTCAACGACCCGCGCCATCCCTACACCGTAGCCTTGCTGCGCTGCCTGCCGCGCGGGGGCCAGCGCAAGGACCAGGGCCGCCTCGATACCATTCCCGGCTTCCTGCCCGGCATCGGGGCCGACATCAAGAGCTGCGCCTTCGCCGACCGTTGCGCGCTCGCCGACGACCGCTGCCGCAGCGAATTGCCGCCGCTCTACGATCTGGGCGGCCGGCTGTCGCGCTGCTTTCATCACGACAAGGCGCAGGCGCTGCCGCGTGCGACACCGAGCGATGTGGCGCCTGTACCAAGGGCGGCGGCAGCGCCGGTGCTGCGCGTCACCGGGCTGAACAAGACCTATGCCAGCCATGGCCATGCACTGCGCGCCGTGAAGGACGTGTCGCTCGACCTGCGGCCTGGCGAAACGCTCGGGCTGGTCGGCGAATCCGGCAGCGGCAAAACGACCTTCGCCAGGCTGCTGCTCGGCCTTGTGCCGCCGGACGCAGGCGGCACGATCGAGCTGGAAGGCAAGGCGCTGGCGCCCAGGCTGGAGAACCGCAGCGACCACCAAATCAAGGCGATGCAGATCGTCTTCCAGAACC
Organism: Mesorhizobium sp. M7A.F.Ca.CA.001.04.2.1; assembly: GCF_003998485.1. NCBI lineage: Bacteria > Pseudomonadati > Pseudomonadota > Alphaproteobacteria > Hyphomicrobiales > Phyllobacteriaceae > Mesorhizobium > Mesorhizobium sp. M7A.F.Ca.CA.001.04.2.1. The sequence continues at coordinate 72,275 of NZ_RZQT01000016.1, read as the reverse complement.
CGGACTCCGCACTCAACCGATCGCATTCGATCCGGCATCTGATCGGACGCGCGCTGAAGCGGCTGGCGGGGCTCTCCGGCAAGGCGCTGGAGGCTCGTCTCAACGACCTTATCCGCTCGGTGCGGCTTACGGACCGGCATCTGGCTGTAAAACCGCGCCAACTTTCCGGCGGCCTGAAGCAGCGGGTCGCCATTGCCCGCGCCTTCGCCGGCGACCCGCGCATCGTCGTCTGCGACGAGCCGACCTCGGCGCTCGACGTCTCGGTGCAGGCGGCCATCCTCAATCTGCTCGCCGACCTGCAGTCGAAGGAAGACGTCAGCTACATCTTCATCTCGCATGATCTGGCCGTGGTGCGTTACCTCTCCGACAAGATCGCCGTGCTCTATCTCGGCCGCATCATGGAGCTCGGACCGTCGGAAGAGGTCTTTTCCGGGCCGCATCATCCCTACACCGAAGCGCTGCTGTCGGCCGTGCCCAAACTCGACCAGACCGAGACGGCGCGCATTCGTCTCGACGGCGAAATCCCGAGCGCCACCAATCCGCCGTCGGGCTGCGTGTTCCACACGCGCTGCCCGCGCAAGATCGGTCCGATCTGCGAACAGCAGGAGCCGCCGCTGAGCGAGGCCCAGCCCGGCCATTCGATCCGCTGCCACATTCCATATGCCGAACTGGCCAGGCTGCAGAGAGCGGCCGTGACCGAGCCGGCATAGCGCCGCGCTTCCGTGGCTTGGCCAGTCAGACCTGGCCGGCCATGCTGAGAGCACGGTCACCTTCCGAAAAGCCCTGCCCTTCGGCCCAGTCCCTGGCCAGCGTGCGCAGGCCTGTGAGCGCGACATCCAGGACATCCGAAGAAACAGGATTGGAGGGATAGGCGAGGTAGATCGGCCGCTGGAACACCGGCGCGTCGTCGATGCGCCGCATTTCGCCGCGCTCGATATGGCCGCTGACGGCGCTGAGCGGCAGATAGGCGGCGGCCTGCTGCGACAGGACATGCTGCAGCCCGATGAAGACCAGCCCCGCCGATATGGCCGGCTTGACCATGCCGGCATAGGCGCGGTCGTGCTCGATGCGGAACTCAAGCCCCCAGTCCATCAGGATGTAGTTTTCGGTCCACGGCCTGGTCTGCGCGGCGTGCTGCACCAGCACGACCTGATCGACGGCCAGCGTTTCGTAGACGATGCCGGGGTGCGGCCGCGGCAGATAGAGGATGCAGATATCGAGCAGGCCTTCCGCCAGTTGGTCGATCGCCGAGTCCGGGAAACTGCCTTCAAGCCGCAGCGCCACGTTCGGCCGCCTGGTGCGCATCCACTCGACCCATGGCGAGGTGATGCGGTCCCACAGATAGGCAGGCGCGGTCAGCCGCAGCAAGGTCTCGTAGCCATCGGGAACGGCGATGTCCTGCCGCGATTGCTCCCAGGTGCGGGTGATGGAAGAGGCATGTGGCAGGAACTGCCGCCCGGCCGGCGTCAGCGTGACGCCATCGCGGTCGCGCACGAAAAGCCGGCGGCCCAACTGCTCCTCCAGCCCCCTGATCCGTGCGCTGACGGTGGACTGCGCGAGGTTGAGCCGGCTGGCCGCAACGGTGAAGCTGCCATGGGTGGCGACTTCGAGAAAGCTGCGCAGATTTTCAGTGTCCATGCCCACCTCTGCATCGAAAATTTCGATGACCCCTATCAAAAAATATCGCTTTCCGGCGGCAGTCAACAATGAACTAGATGGCCGAACCCCAAGACAAGCGAGGAATCCAGCCATGCCCAAGCATTTCCGGATGATCGACAACGCTCGCAGAACGCTCACTGCAATCGAAAATTCCGCTGTCGACGAATTGCTGGCCGGCAGGATGGACCGCCGCGACTTCCTGCGCCATGGCAGCGTGCTTGGTCTCTCACTGCCGTTCCTGGGCAGCCTTGTCGCGGCCGCCGGCCTCGGCACGCAGCAAGCACGCGCGGAGGGCAAGCCGGGCGGCACGGTGCGCGCCGGCGTGGCGACGCCGGGCGGCGCCATCGATCCCGTCACCTATTATGACAGCGGCAGCTACCAGCTGGTTTTCCAGACCGCCGAATTTCTCTGCATCACGCAGCCGGACCTCACCTTGAAGCCGGTGCTGGCGGAGAGCTGGGCGCCGAACGAGGACGGCAGCGTCTGGACGTTCAAGCTGCGCAAGGGCGTGAAATTCCACAATGGCGAGGATTTCAAGGCCGACGACGTCGTCGCGACCTTCGACCGGCTGGCCGACCCCAACGGCGCTTCCAATGCACTTTCCGTGTTCAAGGGGCTGCTGTCGAAAGGCGGCACCCAGAAGGTCGACGACCACACCGTCGCCTTCCATCTCGATGCGCCGAATGGCAGCTTTCCCTATTCGGTGTCGATCGACAATTACAACGCCGTCATCCTGCCGGCGAGCTACAAGGGCGACTACGAAAAGACGTTCGAAGGAACCGGGCCATTCCGGCTGGAGACCTATACGCCAAAGGTCGGCGCGACCTTCATCCGCAATACCGACTATTGGGGCGAGAAGGCGCTGCCTGACCGGCTCGAATTCAAATTCTACGGCGACGTGCAGCCGCGCATCCTGGCGCTGCAGGCCGGCGAGGTCGACATTCTCGACGCCGTTCCGCTCGATGTAAGCCAGGTGGTGCTGAACAGTCCTGATATCACGGTGCTGCGTGTCGCTTCGACCGCGCACCGGCAGCTTCACATGCGCTGCGACACCGGCCCCTTCACCGACAAGCGCGTGCGCCAGGCGCTGGCGCTGTGCATCGACCGCTCCAAGCTGGTCGACGGGCTGTGCCGCGGCATGGCGGCGACCGGCAATGACAGCCCCTTCGCACCCGCTTTCCCCGCAACCGACAAGACGGTGCCGCAGCGCGTCCAGGATATCGCCAAGGCCAAGCAGTTGCTGGAGGCGGCGGGCCTTGCCAGTGGTTTCGACATCACGCTAACGACGCTGCGCTATTCCGACATTCCCGGCTACGCGCAATTGTTCCAGAATTTCGCCAAGGAAATCGGTGCCCGCATCTCGCTCAACATCGAAGACCAGGACAAATATTACGGCAAGGCGGTGTTCGGCCAGTCGGACTGGCTGGACAGCCCACTTGGCATCACCGACTACGCCCATCGCAGCGTGCCGAACGTCTTCCTGAAGAGCCCGCTGGTCAGCGACGGTCCGTGGAATGCGGCGCATTTCAAGAGCCCGGCCTATGACGGCATGGTCACCAGCTATCTCAAGGCGCTCGATGTCGGCGCGCAACGCGCTGCCGCCTCCGACATCCAGAAACTGCTGCTCGACGAGACGCCTGTCATCTTCAGCTATTTCCCCGATCTGCTGGTGCCGGTGCGCAAGAATGTCAGCGGCTTGCCGCCGATCGCCGCCGGCCTGCTGCTCGATCGCGTGTCCCTGAGCTGATCGTGCCTCAACGCCCGATGACAAAAGAAACAAAACGGGAGACTACCATTCGCAAGCCTCATCTGCGCGGCCGCGGGCCGCATTTTCCCTTGCTCGATACCATCGTGCAGTACGACTTCGAGCCGGGCTACATAGCCTTCACCATGCCGACGCAGAAGCGCCTGCGCGTGCAGGTGGGGTCAATGACCGTGGCCGATACGACCAACGCCTTGGTGTTCTACGAATCCGATCATCTGCCGGTCTACTATTTTCCGATCGGCGACGTTCGCGAGGAGTTCCTGCTGCCGAGCAAGACCACGACAGAGGACCCATTCAAGGGCACAGCCACCCACTATTCGCTCAACACCGGCATCACGCTGGTCGAGGACGCGGCCTGGCGCTATCTCGATCCGGTCAAGGGCTGTCCGCCGATATCGGACTACATGTCGTTCACCTGGAGCAAGATGGGGCACTGGTTCGAGGAGGACGAGGAGATCTTTGTCCACGCCCGCGATCCCTTCCGCCGCGTCGACTGCCTGCCGTCGTCGCGGCGCGTGCAGGTCATCCTCGATGGTGAGCAGGTCGCCGATTCACGCCGCGGCGTGTTCCTGTTCGAGACCGGCCATCCGGTGCGCCACTATCTGCCGATCGCCGACACGCGGCTCGATATGTTCGCGCCCAGCCGCTACATCTCGCGCTGTCCTTACAAGGGCATCTCCAACTACTATCACGTGACGACCAAGGCCAAGCGCCACGAGAACCTGGTCTGGTATTATCCTGAGCCGGTGCACGAGGCGGAGCGCATCAAGGGGCTGGTCTGTTTCCACCACGAACTGGTCGACAAGATCCTGGTCGATGGCGTCGAAATCCCGAAGGAAGCCACGGCCGCGTCGAGCGGTTATTTCTAGGCATCGACGCCGCTTGCGCGCGGGCGCTTGATCGAAGCACGGGTCAGCGCATACCCTCCCTGGGACAGGGAGGACACTCGATGGATCTTTTCAAGCTGGATGGCGATGTCGCGCTGGTCACCGGCGCCGGCAGCGGCATCGGCCAAGCCATCGCGATCGGGCTGGCCGAGGCAGGCGCCGACATCGCCTGTTTTGGTCATGCGTCGAAAGGTGGGCTGGATGAAACGGCGCACCGGATCACGGCACTCGGCCGCAAGGCGCTGGTGCTGAACGGTACAGTGACATCGCAGAGCGATCTGGCGGCGGCGATCGATCGAGTCGAGAGCGAACTCGGTGCGCTGACCGTTGCGGTCAACAATGCCGGCATTGCCGGCTCCGAACCCGCCGAGACCATGCCGCTGGAGACGTGGCAGAAGGTGCACGAGGTCAATGTCGCCGGCGTGTTCCTGTCCTGTCAGGCCGAAGCGCGCAAGATGCTGGTGCGAGGCAAGGGCTCGATCATCAACATCGCCTCGATGTCAGGCACCATCGTCAACCGGGGCCTGACGCAGGCGCACTACAACTCTTCGAAGGCCGCCGTCATCCACATGTCCAGGAGTCTCGCCATGGAGTGGGCCGATCGCGGCCTGCGCGTCAATGTCGTCAGCCCGGGCTACACACTGACGCCGATGAACAAGCGGCCTGAGGTGGCCGAAGAGGTGAAGATCTTCAAGCGCGACACGCCGATGGGGCGGATGGCGGCGCCGGAGGAAATGGTCGGACCGACGGTGTTCCTGGCCAGCCGCGCAGCGAGCTTCGTCACCGGCCTCGACCTGATTGTCGATGGCGGCTACGTCTGCTGGTAGAGGTTCAACTTCGCCTGCAGTCTGAATTTATACACCTCGCGCGGTGTTAGTCGTTGCGCGACATGAACCTTGATATATATAATTTCATCCCATGAAACTGGCTTGGCGAGATGGCGCTTGCCGGGTCGACAGCCGAGAACATGAGACCTTGATGGCTCGCACCTTGCAAGGCGCCGCAAGACTGGCAATCGATCCGCAGATGACCGCCCCCGCAGCGATCCGTCGGCAACCATGACGCCGACACTGCAGTCCTGTTCCATCATCACTAGAATTGAGCACCATCTTGCCTGCGCCGGCCAAAGCCGGGGCAACAATCTGGCGCCGACGGCCTTGCGCAAAGACCAGCCTTTCCAACACAATCAAGAAAAGCCGCAAGAAGGGAACGAACGATAATTTTCACAGCTTGAAGGAGAACAAGCATGTCACTTCGCAGTGTGATTTCGACCTTAACAATGGGAACCTTCGCACTCGCCGCGGCGAGTGCACTGACACCTTCCGCCCAAGCCGCCGCACCAGAATCCAACGATCCGATCAAGATCGCGCTGTTCGACTGGACCAGCGTCAATCTGAACGCCAAGATCCTCGGCGGTATCCTGGAAAAGCTCGGCTATACCGTCGAGTATCCCACGGCCGACTACCTCTCCAGCCTGACCACGGGCCTCACCAATGGCGATCTTGATGTCGGCCTGGAGTTCTGGGACACGACCGCCGGCGAAGCCATGAAGGCCTCCGATGCGACCGGCCAGACCGAACGGCTGGGTAAGCTCGGACCCAAGGCCAAGGAAGAGTGGTGGTTTCCGGAATACATGAAGGAGAAATGCCCGGGCCTGCCCAATTGGGAAGCGCTGAAGGACCCGAAATGCGCCGAAGCCTTCTCGACGGCGGAGACCGCACCGAAGGGACGCTATCTCGGCGGCCCGGTGACATGGGAAGGCTTTGACGACGAGCGCGTCGAGGCGCTGAAACTGCCCTTCACCGTCATCCATGCCGGCACCGACGCGGCGATGTTCGCCGAGCTCGATTCCGCCTATCAGCGCAAGGCGCCGATCATGCTGTGGATCTATTCGCCGCACTGGGCGCCGGCCAAGTACAAGGGCGAGTGGGTTGAATTCCCGGAATACACGCCCGAGTGCTACAACGACCCGAAATGGGGCGTGAACCCCGACGCCAAATATGACTGCGGCAAGCCGCATGGCGAGATCTGGAAATACTCCTGGTCCGGCATGAAGGACAAATGGCCGGTCGCCTACAAGGTGGCCAAGGCCTACACGATCGACACCGATGAGCTCAACAAGATGAGCGGCGAGATCGATCTCGGCGGCAAGACACCGGAGGACGTCGCAGCTGCCTGGATCTCCGCCCACGAGGCCGACTGGAAAGCCTGGGCGCAGTGATCGTTCCGACTGGAAAAATGAGACCCGGCTGCTGACCAGCCGGGCCTCACTTGTTGATATTCCAGAGGGACGTTCGAATGACGGACAGGACTGAACAGGAGCCAAACACGGCGGGCGCGCCAAAAGACGCCCGTCCGGTAAAGCTTGCCTGCCGCAATGTCTGGAAATTGTTCGGATCGAACGCGGCCAATTTCATCCGTGAACGTGACGGCAAGGCCAGCATGGCCGACGTCACGGCTGCCGGGCTGGTCGGCGCGGTGCGCGCCGTCGACCTTGAAATCCGCCAGGGCGAGATTTTCATCATCATGGGCCTGTCGGGCTCCGGCAAGTCGACGCTGGTGCGCTGCATGTCGAGGCTGGTCGAGCCGACCCACGGCAAGGTCGAATTCGAGGGCAATGACCTGCTGAAAATCTCCGATGCAGCACTCATCGAATTGCGACGACACCGCATGGGCATGGTGTTCCAAAATTTTGCGCTGTTGCCGCATCTCAACGTGCTGGAGAACATCGCCTTCCCGCTCAGCATCCAGGGGCAGGACCGGGCGACACGCGAAGCAAGGGCGCGCGAGGTCATCGAGCTTGTCGGCTTAAGGGGTCGCGAGCATTTCTATCCGCGCGAACTGTCCGGCGGTCAGCAGCAGCGTGTCGGCATCGCCCGCAGCCTGGCGACAAAACCGGAAATCTGGTTCCTCGACGAGCCGTTCTCGGCGCTCGATCCGCTGATCCGCCGCGAGATGCAGGACGAGCTGATGCGGCTGCAGATGATGCTGCACAAGACCATCGTCTTCATCACCCATGATTTCGACGAGGCCATCCGGCTGGCCGACCGCATCGCCATCATGAAGGATGGCGAGGTCATCCAGATCGGCACGCCGGAGGAACTGGTGGTCAATCCGGCGACCGACTACGTCGCCGAGTTCACCCGCGACGTCGACCGCGCCAAGGTGATCTCGGCACGCAGCCTGATGCAGGCCTGCGACGGCTCGGAGCACGGCGGAACGGTGGCGCCGGAGGCCAAGATATCCAGCTTTTCCGCCAGCATCGTTGCCGCCAACAAGCCGTTCGCGGTGGTCAACGGCACCGGCAAACCGATCGGCGAGGTGACGCCGCAAGCGGTGATCGATCTGCTGGCCGGCATTGAGCGTTCCGGAGCCGGCACATGACGGTGACGGCAAGCGCCGGCGAAACGCGGTCGCGCCCGGTTCAGGTCTGGCTGCTCGTCTGGGCGGTGGCACTCGCGGCCGTGCTTGTCGTGTTCCTGTTGCAAGACCGCCTGCCCTGGGCGGTCAATTATCCGGCCAGCGCCGTCGTGCCGGTCGCCGATTGGGTCAGCGCGCTGATGCGCTGGATCAAGTCGAACCTGTCGTGGCTCACCCGCTCGATCACCGCGGTGCTCGGCGTTCCGCTCGATTTCGCGCTCAATCTGCTGGCCAAGAATTTCAAGATCGGCCACGGCGCTGACGCCTATGTCCTGCCGCGCCTGTCCTGGGTCGGCGTCTGCGCTGCCGCCTTCATCGCCGGGCATGCAGCCGGCGGCAGAAAGCTCGGCCTGCTGGTCGGCGGCTGCTTTCTCTATATCGCGCTGTTCGGCCAATGGACCAGCGCCATGCTGACGCTTGGGCTGATCTCCATCGCCGTGCCGTTCTGCATCGTCACCGGGCTGTTCGCCGGCATCTGGGCGTGGCGCAAGCCGTGGGCCGAAAGGCTCATCGTCTCCCCTGCCCTCGACCTGATGCAGACGATCCCGACCTTCGCCTATCTCATCCCAATGCTGCTGCTGTTCGGCAACAGCCCGGTCTCGGCGATGATCGCAACCGCCATCTTCGCCACCCCGCCGATGGTGCGAGCAACGATGCTCGGCCTGTCGCGGGTGCCGTCGGAGATCGACGATTTCAGCGAAATGGCCGGCTGCACGGCGCGGCAGAAACTGTGGCGGGTGCTGCTGCCGTCGGCGCGGCCGACACTGATGGTCGGCGTCAACCAGGTCATCATGCTGGCGCTGAACATGGTGATCATCGCTTCGATGATCGGTGCCGGCGGCCTCGGCTACGACGTGCTCCTGGCGCTACGCGCGCTGAAGGTCGGCGAGGCGATGGAAGCCGGCCTTGCCATTGTGGCACTCGCCATCGCACTCGACCGGCTGAGCCAGGCCATCGCGCACAGCCAAGCAAAGGGCCATGTCCATCAGGAGGTAAGCCCGAGCCTCTGGCGGCGCTACCCCAACCTGACGCTGGCCATCGCCATCCTTGTCGTGACAACACTGTTCGGCCTGTTCGTGCCGGCCTTGGCAGTGGTGCCGAAAGCGATCACTTTCACCACGGCGCCGCTGTGGAAGGCGGCGGTGAACTGGGTGACCATCAATTTCTTCGACACGATCGAAGCGTTTCGCGTGGCGCTCATCCTCAATCTGCTGAACCCGCTGCGCGCCTTTTGCGAGGGCTTTCCGTGGCTCGGCGCTGTCTTCCTGCTCGGCCTTGCCGGCTATCAACTCTCCGGCCTGCGTCTCGCCGTCCTCGTCGCCGCGCTGACCGCCTTCTGCGCCATCACCGGCCTGTGGGAAAAGACCATGGCGACGGTCTATCTCTGCGGTATTTCGGCCTTCATCGCCTGCCTGATCGGCATCCCGATCGGGCTGATGGCTTCGCGCAGCGACCGGTTCGAGAAGATCGTCACGCCGGTCATCGATACGCTGCAGGTGCTGCCATCCTTCTGCTTCATCATCCCGGTGGTGATGCTGTTTCGGGTCGGCGACGTCACCGCGATGATCGCGACGATCGCCTTCGCCGTGGTGCCGGCGATCCGCTACACCAATCACGGCATCAGGCAGGTGCCGCCGGCGCTGATCGAGGCGGCCAAGGTGTCGGGCTGCACGCCGCGCCAGACCTTCTTTCGCGTGCAACTGCCGCTGGCGCTGCCGGAAATCATGCTGGGCGTCAACCAGACGATCCTGATGGCGCTGGCAATGATCATAATCTGCGCCATGGTCGGCACCCGCGATCTCGGTCAGGAAGTGTTCATCGCACTGTCCAAAGCCGATTCCGGCCGCGGCATCGTCGCCGGTCTCGCCATCGCCTTCATCGGCATCGTCGCCGACCGGCTGTTCAGCGCCTGGACGGCGAAGGCGCGCGCAAGGCTGGGTTAGGATTAGCCGCCCCGATACAGGAGAGAATGATGACTGGCCGGATCGCTCACTGCACCTGCGGCCAATTGCAGATCCGCTGCCCGCAAGAGCCGGCCAAGGTCTCGCTTTGCCATTGCCTGGACTGTCAGCGGCGGACCGGCAGTCCGTTCGGGATCGCCGCTTTCTTCGATGCCGCCGAGACCGAGATCAGCGGCTCATTCCAGACATTCCAACGCGATTCCGACAGCGGCTTTCCCGTCACCTTCCATTTCTGCGGAACGTGCGGCTCGACGGTCTTCTGGTATCCGTCACGCAGACCCGCAGCGGTAGCCGTCGCAGTCGGCTGCTTCGGAGACCCGGCATTTCCGGCGCCGACGCAGTCTGTTTATGGCGAGAGTCGCCACGGCTGGGTCGAGGCGCCTGCCTGACGGCAAGCCCACTCGTTATTCCGCCGCAACGCCCTTCACCTCGAGATAGCTCTCCATCGAATCATCGAGCGCCTGCAGCCACGGCGTATGATGCAGCGGCGCCATGGTGCCGGTCATCAGCGAGCGGTAGGCGTGGTCGCGGAAGCTCATAATGTCTTCGCCCTTGTGGTGTTCCCATTCCATGAAGGTCTGGTTGACCGCCTCGACGTCGAAACCGGGATAATCGGTCTGGTCCATCAATTCCTTGGTGTAGTCGCCCTGGAACCAGATCATCTGCTCGGCGTCTTCCAGCGTTTCCTCACGCGCGCGCCACTTCGCGCCGTGAGCGGCCATCGCCTCGGCCGAGGGCAGCTTGATGCGGCCCATGATGACGTCGCGGGCAAACCAGGCCTGCGCGTCGAACATATTGAAGGTGTAGAACTGATCCTGCATGCCGATATAGGAAAGCTGTGGGTTCTTCTCCCAGACGACGCCTTCATAGAGATCGAGCGGCCACATGCGGTTGGCTGTCTTGAGCTTCAGATCGTCGGTCAGGAAGGGGAAGGAATGCAGGTACCCGGTGCACAGGATGATGGCGTCGACATCCTTGGTCGTGCCATCCTTGAAATGCGCGGTTTTGCCGACGACCTTCTGCAGCAGCGGCACCTCTTTCCAATTCTCCGGCCATTTGAAACCCATCGGCTTCGAGCGGTAGCTGGAGGTGATGGATTTGGCGCCGTATTTGTAGCATTGCGAGCCGATGTCCTCGGCCGAATAGGAGCGGCCGATGATCAGGATATCCTTGCCCTTGAACTCCATCGCGTCGCGGAAATCATGGCTGTGCAGGATGCGGCCATTGAAGGTGGAGAAACCCTCGAAATAGGGCACGTTGGGCACCGAGAAATGCCCGGAGGCGACGACGACATTGTCGAACTCTTCGGAATAAGTGACGTCGTTGGTGCGGTCATGCGCGGTGACGGTGAATTTCTTCGTCTCGTCCGAAAACGTCACCATGCGCACCGGGCTGTTGAAGCGCACCCATTTGCGCAGGCCTGATTTCTCGACGCGGCCCTTGATGTAGTCCCACAGCACGGCGCGCGGCGGATAGGAGCCGATCGGCCGGCCGAAGTGCTCCTCGAAAGTATAGTCGGCGAATTCCAGGCATTCCTTTGGTCCGTTCGACCAGAGATAGCGATACATGGAACCGTGCACCGGATCGCCATGCTCGTCGAGACCGGTGCGCCAGGTGTAGTTCCACAGGCCGCCCCAGTCCGACTGCTTTTCGAAGCAGACGATCTCGGGAATGTCGGCGCCCTTGTCGGCCGCCGATTTGAAGGCCCTGAGCTGTGCCAGGCCGGATGGGCCGGCTCCGATGACGGCAACGCGACTTTTCATGGCAGGCCTCCCGATCTGGTTTCGACTTTTGCCTTGACGCAACTCCCAAGGGGAAAGCGCTATGCGCTTTCCCGGAATTGCTCTTACGAAACAAATTTCACTCACAGGGACAGTAATTGGCCCTTTCGTGCTGTCAACAGCCCGGTGCGGAAACAACGTTCCGCCGATGTGGATTTCCCGCAAAAAACCGGACGCGGCCAAACGCCGGATCGTGCGCATGCGCTTTCAGGCGACTTGCCGTCGCAGTTGCGCTGCTGTATCGGCACCTGACATGTTCACCTAGAGTCAAATAAATCCGCAGGAGTGCCGGGGGCGACATGGCGAAGAAGGTTTCCGATTCCAACGCTGGTCCAGCCGGTGCAAAGGCCAAGCCGCAGCCAAAGGTCTCGGCCGACGGGAAAACCATCCGCGCGCCGCTGACGCAGAACCCGCATGCCATTCGCGACACGCGCGAAAAGGTGCTGGAGGTGGCGATCGGCCGCGAGGTGCGCGCCTTCCGCAAGAAGCTCGGCATCACCGTCGCCGATCTGGCGGTCGCCACCGACATTTCGCTGGGCATGCTGTCGAAGATCGAGAATGGCATCACCTCGCCGTCACTGACCACCTTGCAGGCGCTGTCGCGGGCGCTCGGCGTCCCGGTCACCGCCTTCTTCCGCCGCTTCGAGGAAGAGCGCAGCGCCGTTTTCGTCAAGGCCGGCCAAGGCCTCGATGTCGAGCGCCGCGGCACGCGCGCCGGTCACCAGTACAATCTGCTCGGCCATATCGGCTCCAATACCAGCGGCGTCGTCGTCGAGCCCTATTTGATCACGCTGACCGAGGATTCCGACGTGTTTCCGACCTTCCAGCATGAGGGCATGGAGTTCCTCTATATGCTCGAGGGCGAGGTCGTTTACCGGCACGGCAGCAATCTCTACCCGATGAAGCCCGGCGACAGCCTGTTCTTCGACGCCGACGCGCCGCACGGGCCGGAACAGCTGACGAAACTGCCGATGCGGTATTTGTCGATTATCTGCTATCCGCAGAGCGCGGGTTGAGCGGGACTCGATCTCCCCCCACGAGGGGGAGATCGGCAGCTTCGCGGGCGTCGCTCAATCCGGCCCGAACCCAGGGCTCGTCGGGCTGCCGTCGTCGAGCTTCGACAGCCACTCGACCAACGTTGACCTATATCGGGTCAGGCCCTTGTAGTTGGCGAGTTCGTCGGGTAGGTCGCGGATGACACGGTGCAGGCGCCGGGCCCATTTTGGTTGCGTCACCAGCTCATCCATCTTGATCAGATAGCAGCGGATCGGAAAGACGATGCCGTTCGAGCGCGGCAGGCGCCAAAAACTCTGCAGCTCGACGCGCAGATGCACTTTGTCGCCGACATTCTCCGGCGTCACCGTAGCCCGGTCCGGACCCCATTTGTGATAGTTTTCGGGGCTGGTGTCGAGGCGCGGATTGATGGTCATCGTCCAGTTCAGGCGCCTGGCCGGCTTGCCTTGCTGGATGTTGGTGAGGAATTTCAGCGCCCTGACAAAAATCCCCTTCTCATGCGCCAGCGGCACCGGCGCGTGCCATTCGAAAAAGTTCATGCCGATGTCGAAATCGAGCGACCAGTCGGCTTGGGTGGTGACCATGCCGGCATCCATCCACAGATTGCCGTCGCGCTGGTCGAGGATGCAGAAGTCGCCCTGGCTCTGGCGGGTGATGTACTCCATCGGGCCGTAAGGCAGCGTCGAGGTGTCGCCGAAGGTGAAGGTGTCATCGATGCCGAGCGGCCGGTTGATCCAGCGCCAGCGGTCGCCGTCGCGGGTCAGCGTGAAATGCTCGGGATAGCCCAGCGCCTGCTGCTCCATCAGCAGTTCCAGCAAGTCCCAACCGGCCAGCGTCATGTGCGGCAGCGACTGGCAGCGCAGCGGGTCCTCGGCCAGCACCAGCGCGCGGTCCTGCATCTCGGCGACATAGTGCTCGTCGACGTCGATCAGGTTTTCCAGCACGCTGCCCTTGGGGCCGACGACATGCGGCTCGATGTTGACCGCATACATGTAGGCGTCTTCGTGGAACGGAAACGGGAAGCGCCTGATGTGCTCAGGGCTGTTCCTGAAGGTGAAGTCGTCGCGGAACGTTTCCTTGCGAAAGGTGATGCCCATGATTTCCTCCTAGCGCTCCAGGACCAGCGACCGGCCCTCGAAGCGCGACACGCACGGCATGATCTTCTTGCCCGAACGGTGCTCTTCCTCGCTCAGCCAGTGGTCGTTGTGGATGAACTTGCCGTCGCAAGAGATGACGTTGGTTTCGCACTGGCCGCAGACGCCGCCGCGGCAGAGATAGGGCGGATCGACGCCGGCCGCTTCGATCGCTTCCAGCAGGCTCTGCTGCTCATCGACGCGGATCGTCTTGCCGCTGACGGCAAGCGTCACGTCGAAAGGCAGGCCAGGCTGGGGGGCCGCGAAATGCTCGAAATGCACGGTTTCCGATGGCCAACCGAGGCTTGCCGCGCGATCACGCACCCAGTTGATCATGCCGGCCGGGCCGCAGACATAGAGATGCGTGCCGAGCGGCTGCGTCGACAGCAGCCGGTCGAGTTCGATGCGCTCGTCAAGGTCGTCATGATAGAGCCTGACCCGGCGGTCGTAGCGCTCGCGCAGCACATCGGCATAGGTGCCGAGCGATGCGGTGCGGCAGGTGTAGTGCAGTTCGAAATTGCCGCCTTCCGCCGCAAGCTGAGCGGTCTGCGCCATGAACGGCGTGATGCCGATGCCGCCGGCCAGCATCAGATGTTTTTTGGCGCGCAGGTCGAGCGAGAACAGATTGACGGGATAGCTGACCACCATCTCCATGCCGGGCTTGACGTTCCGGTGCATGAACAGCGAGCCGCCGCGGCCGACATCGTCGCGGCGCACCGAGATCGTGTATTCGCGCGTGTCGAGCGGCGAGCCCATCAGCGAATAGGGGTTGAGCCTGGTGCGTTCGCCGTCGCGCATCTCGACCACGACATGGGCGCCGCCGGAAAAGGTCGGCAGCAACTCGCCGTCGCGCCGGCGGAAATGGAAGCGGGTGACGAGGTCGTTGACCGGGACGACGTCGCTGACCACGACATCGAGTTTTGTGGTTCCGGTGCTCATCGGAAAACCTCCTCCATCGGAGGAATCTCGCTGCGATCCTCGGCGTTGATGCAGACGCCCTGGAACGCCGCGATGCGCCTGGAATAATGATCGCGCACCAGAAGCAGCAGGCCGCAATGCGCGCAGGTCGCCGGCTGCGTCGTCACATTCTCGGTGATGCCCTTGCAGTGGACGCATTGCATGCGCCGCGCCAGCGAACCGCGGTGCTCGGTCTGGATCGAAGTGTGGTCGATGCCGGCTTCAAGCGCCACCTGCATCGCCTGGCCGATCAGGCCCTCAGTGCCGGCGAGATAGAGGCGCAGGCCCATATGCGCATTTGCCAGTGTCTGCCTAAGCCGTGGCAGCAGGCTGGCGAAGGATGGCGACAGATGAAACTGCACCGGTCTCAGCGCTTCGAGGGCTGCGGTGTGTTTGCCGTCAGGCCCGGGAATGAAGACGATTTCGGCGTCGTCGAAAAACCCGGGCGGCGCCCTCCCGGCCATCTCCGCTATCGCCAGCGCCCCTTCCGCATCCGCGATAAAAAGATGATGCTTGCCGGGCTGCGGAGACAAGGTTCCGTAAACAGGCCGGCTGATGATGCTTTTGGCTGCCATTTAAGTCTTCGTGCCTTCGAGCGCTTCACCGTTTCATAGAAACGGCGGACCGCTCTATCTCTTTGCTTTGACGCAATTCCGGACGGAAAACCGTTTCACACTTTTCCTGGAATTGCTCGAACCCCTCGCCGTCGACTATGCCTCAACCTTTCGCCGTGCGCTTGGTCTTCTTGGGATCGTCGAATGGCAATGGCTGGGCGGTGGCCTTGATGGCGCCGCTCCTGTTGCGGATTTCGAGCTTGGTGTCCTTGACCGCGCAGTCTACGTCGAGGCGGGCGATGCCCATCGATTTCTCGACCAGCGGCGAATACATGGCGCAGGTCACCACGCCCACCTTCTTGCCGTCGCGATAGACCGGCGCACCCTCATCGGCCGGCTCCTTGCCGTCGAGCAGAACGCCGTAGATCTTGAAGCGCTCCTTACCCTTGAGGCGATAATGCTCCTCGGCGCCGCGAAAGCCGGTCTTTCCGGGGCTGACGGTGAAGTCGAGGCCGAGCTCCCACAGCGTGTCGCCGGGTCCTTCGTTCTCGAACGGGTATTTCTGCGAATTGTCGTAGGGGTAGAACAGCAAATAGCTTTCCACCCGCAGCATGTCGAGGGTGGTGAAGCGGCACGGAATGATGCCGGCGCTCTTGCCCTCGTCGAGGATCCTGTCCCAGATCGTGCCGGCATCCTGGCCGCGGCAGAAGATTTCGTAGCCGCGCTCGCCGGTATAGCCGGTGCGCGAGATCATGACGGGCAAGCCGAACAGTTGCGTCTGCATATGATGGAAATAGTTGAGGTCGCGAATCCCCGGCACATGCGTGGCCAGATAGTCGACGGCGGTTGGCCCCTGCAGCGACAGATCGTGCAGATTGTCGTCGAAACGCAGCGATACGTCGCGCCCTACCGAAGCACGCTGCAACTCCTCATGGCCGGTGCCCGAACCATGTACGACCATCCAGGCATTGGGGCCGGTGCGGTAGAGGATGCAATCGTCGGTGAATTTTCCCGCCTCGTTCAGCATGCAGGCATAGGCCGACTTGCCGGGGTAGATCTTTTCGACGTCGCGCGTCGTCGCCAGGTCGATCAGGTGTGAAGCATGCGGCCCGGTGATGTGCACCTTCTTGAGGCCGGAGACATCCATCAGGCCAGCCTTGGTGCGGATGGCGATGTACTCCTCGTCGGCATCCTTGTCGTAGGTCCAGGCGGTTCCCATGCCGCTCCAGTCTTCGAGCTTCGAACCGAGCGCTCGGTGGCGATCCGCCAGGGTCGAAAATCTCCAGGATGCCGTCATCCGCTCGTCCTCCGTTTCGATAATGCTCTGCTGTTCCCTGCCCCCTGCGCAGTGGCGGGAGCTTTGACCGAATATTGATCGCAAACGCCAGGACGCCGCAATACCCATAAGCAATTAATTTCATTGTCAGGCAAAATCCACCGCGCAAAGCAAACAGTTAACCTCACGTAAATCGCGCTTGACAATTGCGGGATTCGGACTCAATTTATGAAAAAAATTTCACTCTCTTGAAAGAGGGCAGCGGCCGGCCAATTCGGGGCCTGGCGTTGGAAAAAGGGGAAAACCGATGTCAGACATGCAACAGCGCATCGAAGCGCTGTACCGCTCCGACGTGCGCGGATCCGCGCTCCTGATCGTCTGCCTGTGGGCGACGATCCTCTTCGTCCTGCTCATGACATGGCCCTACATCCCGCACAGCGGCATCAAGGCCGTGGTCGCGATCGCCGCCGCCGCCGTGCTGATCTTCAACACGGCCGCCATCCTGGCGATGGTCAAGCACTACAAGGAAGACAAGGAATTCATCTACGGGCTCGACATCAAGAACGCCGACGCATTCCGCAACCGCAAGTCCTGAGGGGTAGAAGAAATGTCCCGCTACACGCCGCCGGAGCAGAGCAAGGCCGGGCAGGTTTTCGACATCGCCGTCGTCGTCGTCGCCATTTTCGTGGCGCTGTGGCTGCCGCTGAAACTGGGCCTCGCCGGTGCGGCGAAATCCATCGACGCGCTCGACGCCAAGACGTGGGAAGCGCTCGGCCAGAACCCGACCATGGCCTCGATCTGGGAAAAGCTCGGCTACACGCCCGAGACCGCGCACGACATCATCCAGAACCGCTTCCACTATGTCATCGACTGGCCGACGCTGATCATAATGGCTGCGGTGCTGATAGGCTATTTCGTCTTCCTGTTTCGCGCATCCGACCGCGAATATCGCGACGTCATCAACGAAAAATTCGACGACAAGTAAGAGTTCTGAGGACGATTTAATTCGGGGACACGATCATGTGGGTGGCACTCTCTTACGCATGCTGGGGCATCTCGATCGTGCTCGCTTTGTGGATGCTCTACGACTGGTTCAAGGTCGACACGACCTTCTCCGAAGAGGTGCTGACCTCCTCGCGCGAAGGCGAACTGGAAGCCACTTCCGAAAAACACCGGATCTGAGTGAGGATTGAACAATGACGATCGCACTTGAACCGGCTGCCCCGGCTGTCCAAGGGGACAGAGTTTCACTCCTGCGCGTGCTCGGACCGGCCCATGTCTGGGCGCTCGGCGTCGGCATCGTCCTGGTCGGCGAATTCACCGGCTGGAATTTCTCGGCGGACAAGGGTGGCGCGCTGGCCGCGCTGATCGTCTGCTGGGTCGTCGGATTGCTCTACACCTCGGTCGCGATGATCGATTCCGAGGTGACATCGACCGTGGCCGCCGCCGGCGGCCAGTATGCGCAGGCAAAGCACATCGTCGGACCGCTGATGGCGTTCAACGTCGCGCTGTTCCTGGTCTTTGCCTACACGATGCTCGAAGTGTCCGACGCTATCCTGCTCGGCGACACCATCGTCGCCAAGGCCGGCGTCGAAGGGCTCACCCACAATTCCTTCATCGCCGCGACCATCGTCGTGCTGGCGTGGCTGAACTATCGCGGCGTGCTGATGACGCTCAACGTCAACTTCGTCATCACCGCGATCGCCTATATCTCGATCGTCATCCTGTTCTTTTCGGTCAGCCCGTGGACGCAAGGCGCGGTGCTGAAGCTGAACGAACTGGTCACCCCAGGCAATGCGCTTCCCTATGGCTGGATCGGCGTCATCGCCGCCTTCCAGTTCGGCATATGGTACTATCTCGGCATCGAAGGCACCACACAGGCCGCCGAGGAAGTGCGCTCCCCGGCCCGCTCGCTGCCTTACGGCACCATGGCCGGCATGATCACGCTTTTGATCGCGGCGGCCATGACCTGGTATGTCTGCGCCTCCCTGATGCCTTGGGAATATCTCGGCATCACCTACTATCCACTGTGGGACGCCGGCAAGCTGACCGGCAGCCCGCTGCTCGAGAACCTGTTGTTCGTCGCCACGCTGCTGGCGGCGCTGGCGTCGGCCAATGGCTGCATCAACGATGCGGCGCGCGCCTGGTTCTCGCTCGGCCGTGACCGCTATCTGCCGACATGGTTCTCGGCCGTGCATCCGAAATATCGCACGCCCTATCGCTCGATCCTGTTCCTGCTGCCGATCGCGCTGGCCTTCGCCTTCATCGCCGACCTCAACCAGGCGATCACCTTTTCGATCCTGTCGGGGGTGCTGCAATACACGTTCATGAGCATCAACATCATCATGTTCCGCAAGAAGTGGCCGTTGGGCTCGATCCGCCGAGGCTACACCCACCCCTTCCATCCGATCCCGGCCATGGTGCTGTTCTGCCTGTGCGTGGTGACCTTCTTCGCCATCTTCCTCGGCTTCGGCTCGCAGCTGATCGCCATGGTCGCCTTCTACTTCCTGATCTCGCTGTGGTTCCACTTCTACCGTTACAAATTCGTGCGGCGCGGCGACCAGTTCACCATGCCGTGGCCAAAGCCGCAGGGTTATTGATGGGAGTAGGCCCGTCCGGATCCCGGGCGGGCCTGGCATGAGAAAATGTCCGATCTGACATCAGCACTGCTGGCCGGGGCCATTGTCCTGGTTGTCGTTCTCCACCTTGCCTGGCAAGCGCGTGCCAGCCGCAGCAGGGCATCGATGGCGCTCGCCGTCGAGCAGGACCGCATCCGCACAATCATCGCCGATGCTGCCAATGTTTCGGATGGCACCGCCGGCGTCATCACCTGGGAAGGATCCTGGAACAGCAAACGTGTCCAGGTGCGCACCATCGTCGATACGCTGGCGACGCGCAAACTGCCGGCGCGCTGGCTCAGTGTTTCGATCACCGAAGAGGTCGCGGTACCAGCCACCTTCGACATGATGATGCGGCCGGGCTCGCCGACGACCTTCTCCAATTTCGATCATCTCGAGCATACGCTGCCCAAGGCTCCGGGATTTCCCGCCGAGTCGGTGCTGCGCACCGACCGCAGGGCGGCGCGCTTTCCGCAAGGCCTGATCGCCAGCCATATCGAGATCTTTTCCGAAGGGCGCGCCAAGGAACTGCTGATCACGCCCAAGGGTATACGCATCGTCTGGCTTCTGGCCGAAGCCGAGCGGGCGCGCTATGGCGTTTTCCGGCAGGCCGAATTCGGCGACGCCGCACTCGATCCCGCGCTGATCGAAAGGCTGCTGATGTCGGTGTCGGCGCTTCGCGACGCGATCAACAAAAGCGAACGGCAGGCCGCATGACCAGTTCCGCCACTGCACCCACCAATCCCTATCTGGTTCTCGGCGCCGCAATCGTGCTGCCGGGAAGCGGGCACGTCATTCTGGGCGTGCCGGTGCGCGGCCTTCAATTCCTTTTCTTCATGGTGATCCTGGCATGGGTGACGGCCAAGATCGCGCCGCCCGATGCCAGCTTCGTCGGCCGTCACGCCGGCGGCTTCCTGATCTATGCTTTATCGATCCTGGACGCCTACAAGCTCGCCCGCATCCGCACCGCCAAATGGGTTCACAACGCCCGGCAAGGCAACGATAGTGGGCAGAGCAGCATTGAGACGCATAGGTAATTAGAGGAATATTTTTTTCATACGATTGAATTTGCGGACCTCATTCGATACATCATTTCAGAGTGCAAACGATCTCTTAGCTACAAAACGTCGGGAGGCTGACATGTGTGGAATTGTCGGACTGTTTTTGAAGGACAAGTCGCTGGAACCCCAGCTTGGCGCGATGCTGTCGCAGATGCTGATTTCGCTCAGCGATCGCGGTCCCGATAGCGCCGGCATCGCCATCTATGGCGCGCCGTCCAAGAATGAGGCCAAGATCACCATCCAGTCGGCCAAGCCCGACCGCGATTTCCGCGGCCTCGAGGCGGAGCTCGCTAAGGCCATCGGCACGCCGGTGACGATCGGGGTGAAATCCACCCATGCAGTCGTCAGGACCACGCCTGCCAAGATCGATGAAGCGCGCGAAACCATCCAGGCGCTGCGCCCCGACATCCGCATCATGGGCGCCGGCGACGTGGTCGAGATCTACAAGGAAGTCGGCCTGCCCGAGGCAGTCGTCGATCGCTTCGATGTCTGCAAGATGACCGGCACACATGGCATCGGCCATACCCGCATGGCGACGGAATCGGCGGTGACGACGATGGGCGCGCATCCGTTCTCGACCGGCGCCGACCAGTGCCTGGTGCACAATGGCTCGCTGTCGAACCACAACAATGTCCGCCGCGAACTGATCCGCGAAGGCATGACCTTCGAAACCGAGAACGACACCGAGGTTGCTGCCGCCTATCTCTCGTCACAGATGGCGCATGGCAAGAATCTCGGCGAGGCGCTGGAAGGCACGCTCTCCGACCTCGACGGCTTCTTCACCTTCGTCGTCGGCACCAAGAACGGCTTTGGCGTGGTGCGCGATCCGATTGCCTGCAAGCCAGCCGTGATGGCCGAAACCGACCAATATGTCGCCTTCGGCTCGGAATATCGCGCGCTGACCAAACTGCCCGGCATAGACAATGCGAGGGTCTGGGAACCCGAGCCCGCAACCGTCTATTTCTGGGAGCATTGAGTTCATGCCGGCAACCACGCTTTCAAAAACCGCGGCACACGACCCTCGGGTCTTCGATCTCGACCAGTTGTCGCTGCGCGAACTCAACCAGGCGCTGCACAATCTGGCTCCCGGCTCGAACGAAACGGCATGGGAAGTGCTGAACCCGAAAGGCAGCCATTCGGTGGCCGTTGGCGTCGACCAGCCTGTTGCCATCGATGTGCGCGGCAGCGTCGGCTATTACTGCGGCGGCATGAATTCCGGCAGCACCATTACCGTGCATGGCTCGGCAGGGCCTGGAGTCGGCGAGAACATGATGTCGGGCTCGATCACCATCAAAGGCGACGCCAGCCAGTATGCTGGCGCCACCGGCAAGGGCGGCCTGCTGGTCATCGAAGGCAACGCCTCGTCGCGCTGCGGCATTTCGATGAAGGGCATCGATATCGTCGTGCATGGAAATATCGGCCATATGTCGGCCTTCATGGCGCAGTCAGGCAATCTGGTGGTGTTGGGCGATGCCGGCGATGCGCTCGGCGATTCCATCTACGAGGCGCGGCTCTTCGTGCGCGGCAAGGTCGACAGCCTCGGCGCCGACTGCATCGCCAAGGAAATGCGGACCGAGCATCTGGAATTGCTGCAGGGCCTGCTCGACCGCGCCGGCGTCACCGGCGTCAAGCCGTCGGAGTTCAAGCGCTACGGCTCGGCGCGTACCCTCTATAATTTCAATATCGACAACGCCGACGCGTATTGAGGCAGCATGACCTACAGGAACCCGCCGACGACGCCGCGCAAATCCGCGACCTTCGACGACTACACGCTTTCCGAGATCCGCCGTGCCGCGGCGACCGGCATCTATGACATCCGTGGCGCCGGCGCCAAGCGCAAGCTGCCGCATTTCGACGACCTACTGTTCCTCGGCGCCTCGATCTCGCGTTACCCGCTCGAAGGCTATCGCGAGCGCTGCGACACATCGGTCGTGCTCGGCTCTCGCCATGCCAAGAAGCCGATCGAGTTGAAGATTCCGATCACCATTGCCGGCATGAGCTTCGGCTCGCTGTCGGGTCCCGCTAAGGAAGCGCTCGGACGCGGCGCTACCCTGTCGGGCACCTCGACCACGACGGGCGACGGCGGCATGACCGAGGAGGAGCGCGGCCATTCCAAGCAACTGGTCTATCAATATCTGCCCTCGCGCTACGGCATGAACCTGCGCGATCTGCGCCGCGCCGATGCGATCGAGGTCGTCGTCGGGCAAGGTGCCAAGCCGGGCGGCGGCGGCATGCTGCTTGGCCAGAAGATTTCGGATCGTGTCGCCGAAATGCGCACGCTGCCGAAAGGCATCGACCAGCGCTCGGCCTCACGCCATCCCGACTGGACCGGACCCGACGATCTCGAGATCAAGATCCTCGAATTGCGCGAAATCACCGACTGGGAAAAACCGATCTACGTCAAGGTCGGCGGCGCGCGCCCCTATTATGACACGGCGCTTGCCGTGAAGGCCGGCGCCGATGTCGTTGTCGTCGACGGCATGCAGGGCGGCACCGCCGCCACCCAGGAAGTGTTCATCGAAAATGTCGGCCAGCCGACGCTTGCCTGCATCAGGCCGGCCGTGCAGGCGCTGCAGGACCTCGGCATGCACCGCAAGGTGCAGTTGATCGTCTCCGGCGGCATTCGCAACGGCGCCGATGTCGCCAAGGCGCTGGCGCTCGGCGTCGACGCGGTCTCGATCGGCACGGCGGCCCTTGTCGCGCTCGGCGACAACGATCCGCGCTGGGAGGCGGAGTACAACGAGCTTGGCACCACCGCCGGCGCTTATGACGATTGGCACGAGGGGCGCGACCCCGCCGGCATCACCACGCAGGATCCGGAACTGATGAAGCGGGTCGATCCGGTGGCTGCCGGGCGCCGGCTGGCGAACTACCTCAAGGTGATGACCCTTGAGGCTCAAACGATCGCCCGCGCGTGCGGCAAGAACAGCCTGCACAATCTCGAACCCGAGGACCTGGTCGCGCTGACGATCGAGGCAGCCGCCATGGCCGGCGTGCCGCTGGCCGGCACCAACTGGATACCGGGGAAGAACGGCTTCTGATCAACGAAGGGCCGATTCCCGCATACTCGGGAACAACAATCGATAAAAATGGGGAACTACCGTGGCAACTGATCTTGCTGAATTCGCAAGGGCGAAAAACGTCAAATATTTCATGATTTCCTACACTGACCTGTTCAGTGGCCAGCGTGCCAAGCTGGTGCCGGCGCAGGCGATATCAGACATGCAGAAGGACGGCGCCGGCTTTGCCGGTTTCGCCACATGGCTGGACCTGACGCCGGCGCATCCCGACATGCTTGCGGTGCCGGATCCGGATTCGGTGATCCAGCTGCCGTGGAAGCCTGAGGTTGCCTGGGTCGCGGCCAACTGCATCATGGACGACAAGGAGGTCGACCAGGCGCCGCGCAACACACTGAAGCGGCTGATCGCGGAAGCCGCCAGCGACGGCATGCATGTCAAGACCGGCGTCGAGGCCGAGTTCTTCCTGATCTCGCCTGACGGCAAGACGATCTCCGACGAATACGACACGGCCTCAAAACCCTGCTACGACCAGCAAGCGGTGATGCGCCGCTACGACGTCATCGCCGAGATCTGCGACCACATGCTGGCGCTCGGCTGGGGCGCCTATCAGAACGACCATGAGGACGCCAACGGCCAGTTCGAGATGAACTGGGCCTTCGACGACGCGCTGGCCACCGCCGACAAGCACTCGTTCTTCAAATTCATGGTCAAGTCGATCGCGGAAAAGCATGGCCTGCGCGCGACCTTCATGCCGAAGCCCTTCCAGGGCCTGACCGGCAATGGCTGCCATGCGCATATCTCGGTCTGGGACAAGGCCGGCAAGACCAACGTCTTCGCCGACAATTCGATGGAGCTCGGCCTGTCGGCCAAGGGCAGGAATTTCCTCGGCGGCATCATGAAACATGCCTCCGCACTGGCCGCGATCACCAACCCGACGGTGAATTCCTACAAGCGCATCAACGCGCCGCGCACCATTTCGGGCGCGACCTGGGCACCGAACACGGTGACCTGGACCGGCAACAACCGCACCCACATGGTGCGGGTGCCCGGCCCCGGCCGCTTCGAGCTGCGGCTGCCGGATGGCGCCGCCAATCCCTATCTCCTGCAAGCGGTCATCATCGCCGCCGGCCTCGACGGCATTCGCTCGAAGGCCGATCCTGGCAAGCGCTACGACATCGACATGTACCAGCATGGCCATACGGTAAAGGGCGCGCCAAAACTGCCGCTCAACCTGCTTGACGCCTTGCGCGAGTTCGACAAGGACAAATCGCTCAAGGCGGCGCTGGGTGAGGAATTCTCGTCGGCCTACCTAAAGCTGAAGCACCAGGAATGGAATTCCTATGCTTCGCACTTCACGCAATGGGAGCGCGACCACACGCTGGATATTTGACCACCAGCGCGACGCGAGCGACCTCGGAATGAACTGATGAAATATTCGATCTTCTCGCTCGCTCGTGCCGCCCTGTCCGGCCACAAGAACTGGCAGCGCACCTGGCGCGACGCCACGCCGAAGGATCGCTACGACGTGGTGATCATCGGTGGCGGTGGGCACGGGCTGGCCACCGCCTGGTTCCTCGCCAGCGAGTACGGCATCAAGAATGTCGCCGTGCTCGAAAAAGGCTGGATCGGCTCCGGCAATGCCGGCCGCAACACCACCATCATCCGCTCCAATTACGGTCTGCCCGGCAACACCGGCTTCTACGAATTGTCGATGAAGCTGTGGGAGCGGATGGAGCAGGACCTCAACTACAATGCGATGGTCAGCCAGCGCGGCGTCATCAACCTCTACCATTCCGACGCGCAGCGCGACGCCTATGCGCGGCGCGGCAACACCATGCGCATCAACGGCATCGACGCCGAACTGCTCGACCTCGCTGCCGTCAGGAAGATGATCCCGTTCCTGAACTTCGACAATGCGCGCTTTCCCGTGCAAGGCGGGCTGTTGCAGCGGCGCGGCGGCACGGCGCGGCACGATGCGGTGGTCTGGGGCTATGCGCATGCGGCGAGCGAACTCGGCGTCGACATCATCCAGAATTGCGAAGTCACCGGTTTTGTCAGGGACGCCAATGGCAAGGTTATCGGCGTCGAGACGTCGCGCGGCAAGATCGGCGCCGGAAAGGTTGGCATGGCGGTCGCCGGCTCCTCGTCGCGCGTCGCAGCAATGGCCGGTCTGCGCCTGCCGATCGAGAGCCATGTGCTGCAGGCCTTCGTCTCCGAGGCGATCAAGCCGCTCATCCCGGGCGTCATGACCTTCGGCGCCGGCCATTTCTACGTCAGCCAGTCCGACAAGGGCGGCCTCGTCTTCGGCGGCGATATAGACGGCTACAATTCCTACGCCCAGCGCGGCAACATGCCTGTGATGGAAGACGTCTGCGAGGGCGGCATGGCGCTGATGCCGATGATCGGCCGCGTGCGCCTGCTGCGCCAGTGGGGCGGCATCATGGACATGTCGATGGACGGTTCACCGATCATCGACAAGACGCCCGTCGACGGGCTCTATCTCAACGCGGGCTGGTGCTATGGCGGCTTCAAGGCGACGCCAGGGTCCGGTTTTGTCTTTGCGCACCTCCTGGCTCGCGACGAGTCGCATGAAGAAGCGGCACGGTTCCGCCTAGACCGGTTCCGAACTGGCGCCATGATCGACGAAAAGGGCCAGGGCGCCCAACCGAACCTGCATTGAAGGCGGTTTAGAAGAAATGCGCATTGCCTGTCCTTTCTGCGGTGAACGCGAACTCGGCGAGTTCACCTATCTCGGCGACGCCAAGCCGGTGCGGCCCGAGGCCGGCGCCTCGGAAGACGAGGTCTTCGACTATGTCTATCTGCGCGACAATGTCGCCGGCGCGACCAGCGAATATTGGTACCATGGCGGTGGTTGCCGGGCTTGGCTGAAGGTCACCCGCAACACGCTGACGCACGAGATTTCCTCCATCGAACCGGCGGCTGGTGCCGGCGCTGCGAAGGTTGGTGCGTGATGGCCGGCGCGCAGACACACCGGCTCGGCAATGGCGGGCTTGTCGACCGCTCGGCACCGCTGAACTTCCGTTTCGACGGCAAGGCTTTCTCCGGCTTCCAGGGCGACACGCTCGCCTCGGCGCTGATCGCCAACGGCGTCAAGCTGGTCGGCCGCTCATTCAAATACCATCGCCCGCGCGGCATCCTGACTGCGGGCTCGGAAGAACCCAATGCGCTGGTTGAGCTGCGCACCGGGGCACGGCGCGAGCCGAACACCAAGGCGACGACGGCCGAACTCTATGACGGGCTCGAGGCCGCCAGCCAGAACCGTTGGCCGTCGCTGCGCCACGACGTGATGTCGGTCAACCAGCTGTTCGCGCCGATCTTCGTTGCCGGCTTCTACTACAAGACATTCATGTGGCCGGCGAAGTTCTGGGAAGCGATCTATGAGCCGGCGATCCGCCGCGCCGCAGGCCTTGGCCGTGCCGCCGGCCTTGCCGATCCCGACCACTACGACAAGGCATGGGCGCATTGCGACGTGCTGATCGCCGGCTCCGGCCCGGCTGGTCTGGCCGCGGCGTTGGCAGCCGGCCGCGCAGGCGCCCGCGTCATCCTGTGCGAGGAGGATTTTGTCCTCGGCGGCCGTCTGCTGTCGGATGGCGGAATGATCGACGGCGAACCTGCGGCCGAGTGGATTTCGCGGACGCTGGCTGAACTGGCTGGTATGCCCGACGTCCGCGTCATGACCCGCACGACGCTGTTCGGCGTCTACGATGGCGGCACCTATGGCGCCATTGAGCGGGTCAACGACCATTTGCCCTCGCCGCCCGAGCACCAGGTGCGCCAGCGCCTGTGGCGGATCGTGGCGAAGCGCTGCGTCGTGGCAGCCGGCGCCATCGAACGGCCGATCGTCTTTGCCGGCAACGACACGCCCGGCGTGATGATGGCCTCCGCCATGCGGACCTATGTCGCGCGCTACGCCGCAGCGCCGGCAAAACGGATCGCGCTGTTCACCAACAATGAGGATGGCTGGCGCACGGTCGAAGCGGCCCTCGGTGCCGGCCTGCAGATCGCGGCGGTCATCGATGCACGGCCCGAAATATCGCCGGCGCATCGTTCGCTGGCCTCGAAGGGCGGCTTCCCGGTGCTGCACGGTTCCGTCAGCGGCGTCGACGGCGGCAAGGATGGCGTCAGGAAAATCGCGGTGTCGCTGACCGGCGGCGCGCGCGCCGAGGTCGAAGCGGACGGGCTAGCCGTTTCCGGCGGCTGGAACCCGGCGGTCGGGCTGACCTCCTATCATCGCGGCCGGCCGAAATGGCGCAGCGACATCTCCGCCTTCGTGCCCGACGGCGCGCCTCCAGGCATGGTCGCCGCAGGTGCCGCCAATGGTGCCTTTGGCCTTGGCGCCTGCCTCAGTCAAGGCTTTGCCGCCGGCGCGGCAGCCGCGCATGATGCCGGCCGGACCGGCAATGCGGGATCGGCGCCTGTCGCCGACGACGAGGTTTTCTCGCTCACCCCGCTCTGGCATGTCGCCGGCAAGGGCAAAGCCTTTGTCGACCAGCAACACGACGTCACCGCGTCCGACATCGAGCTGGCGCAGCGCGAGGGTTTTGAATCGGTCGAGCATCTGAAGCGCTACACCACGCTCGGCATGGCGACCGACCAGGGCAAGACCTCCAACGTCGCCGGCCTCGCCATCATGGCGGCGGTAACAGGCAAATCCATTCCCGAGACTGGCACGACCATCTATCGCCCGCCTTACGTGCCCGTCGCCATCGGCGCCTTTGCCGGACACCATCGCGATGAGACTTTTCATGCAACGCGGCTGACGCCGTCGCATCACTGGGCCGTGGAACAAGGTGCTGTCTTCGTCGACACCGGCCTGTGGAAGCGGGCGCAGTGGTACCCCCGCGCTGGCGAGAAGGACTGGCTGGAATCGGTGACGCGCGAGGTCAAGGCGGTGCGCTCAGGCGTCGGATTCTGCGATGTCTCGACGCTCGGCAAGATCGACGTGCACGGTCCGGATGCCGGCGCCTTCCTCGACCGCGTCTACATCAACACCTTCTCCAGTCTTGCAGTGGGCAAGGCGCGCTACGGGCTGATGCTGCGCGAGGATGGCATCGTCTATGACGATGGCACGACGTCGCGGCTGGCCGAGGATCATTATTTCCTGACCACCACCACGGCCAAGGCCGGTCTGGTGATGCAGCATCTCGAATTCTGCCGCCAGGTGCTGTTCCCGAAGCTCGACGTGCAGCTCACTTCCGTCTCCGACCAGTGGGCGCAGTTCTCGATCGCCGGACCGAGCGCGCGGGAGTTGCTGAAACAGATCGTTGATGAGTCCGAGGACCTTTCCAACGAAGGCTTTCCGTTCATGGGCGCGCGCGAAGTGACATTGCGCGGCGGCCTCAAGGCGCGGCTGTTCCGCATCTCGTTCTCCGGCGAAATGGCCTTCGAGATCTCGGTACCGGCACGCTTCGGCGATGCGATGGCGCGCAATCTGATGCTGGCCGGCGCGCCATTCGGCGTGACGCCTTACGGCACCGAGGCGCTCGGCGTCATGCGCGTCGAAAAGGGCCACATCGCCGGACCGGAACTGAGCGGCACGACGACAGCGGCCGATCTTGGTCTGGGCAAGATGATGTCGACCAAGAAAGACTATATCGGCCGCGTCATGGCCGGACGCGAGGCGCTGGTAGCCCCAGATCGCCAGGTCGTCGTCGGCATCAAGCCGACGGACGAGACACGCCGGTTGCGCTCCGGCGCACACATCATCCCGAAGGGGCAGACGCCCGGCCCCGGCAACGACCAGGGCTATGTCACCTCGGTCTGCTTCTCGCCGACGTTGGATCAGTGGATCGGGCTCGCGCTTGTCGAACGCGGCCGCGAACGCATCGGCGAGATCGTGCACGCGCATGATCCATTGCGCGGCGAAGACTATGACGTCGAACTCTGCAATCCCGTCTTCTACGACCCGGATGGAGGGCGCCAGCGTGGTTGAGTTTTCCTGGGCTCCCCGCAGTCCGCTTGAAAAGGCGCTCGTTGCCGGCGTGCATGGTGCACGCGGTATTGAGGTCGGCGTCTCGCTGACCGAGATCCGCAATTTTGATCTGATCCAGGTGATGGCGCGGCGCGGCCAGGCGGCCGAGCTGGGACAAGCCGCCAAGGCTCGGTTTGGTGTTGCTGTCCCTGATGCGCCCAAGGCGGTGCGGACTTCGGACGCAACGCTGATCTGGTCGGGACCGGACCAGTTCTTCGTGCTGTCGAAGGGCGGCAAGCACACGATGCAGACGCTGGAGCCCGCATTGTCCGGCTCGCTGTCGGACCAGTCGCATGCGCGGGTTCTGGTCAGCATCTCCGGCGCCAAGGCGCGGACAATGCTGGCGAAACTGTCGTCGATCGATTTGCATCCCGATGCGTTTCCGGTTGGCGCCGCCGCCGCGACGTCGATGGATCACACCAGCGTCACGCTCTGGCGCGACAGTGATCGGACGGATGGGCAGGCGGTGTTCAACGTTCTGATGTTTGCGACGTTTGCCGAGAGCCTTTGGCATACGATGCTTGACGCTGCGGCCGAGTACGGCGTGGACATCAGTCACTCCAAGGACTTAGCGTAACGCTTGTGCGCGGCCTTCCCTTCTCCCCTTTGTGGGAGAAGGTGGCCTCGCGAAGCGAGGTCGGATGAGGGGTGCTCCAGCTTGGCAAGAACGGTGATCCGGCCAGCACCCCTCAACCGTCTCGGCGCTGCGCGCCGATCCACCTTCTCCCACAAGGGGAGAAGGGAAAAAGCGCGCTCTCCTTGCCAAACGCGATCCCCCTGCTATTCTTGCTGCTAAAATAATTTCACGCACAGGCAAACTTGTTTCTCGAACCGCAAGGCTGAGATGAGCCAGTCGCCCTACCCCGCAATTGCCGCCGGACCGCCCAAGCCTAGCCTCATCCTGAGGCCCGGCCAGATCGCGCTGCCGCCGGGCATGGAGCGTTATACGATCCAGGGCAACGGCGCGGTGCTGATCGACATCGAGGCCGGCGACGCAATCACCGTGCGCAATGTCGAAGGCGGCCAGGCCTGCGAACTTCTGGCCTGGGACAGGACCGGCGCGACCGATCCCGGCATTTTTGGTGAAGCATCGAACAGCAACGCTGCCGGCATCAAAGCGCTGCTCATAGAGGGCGACGACAGTCTCGCATCCCTGCGGAGCGGGCTCGCCCGCCGGCAGGTGCAGCTTGACCACGCCAAGGCCGTGCGGGTGTTCGGCGTCACGACACCGGCCGGCACCGAGCAGGCTTTCACCGTCGCACGCGATGGTGCGGTGCTGATTGCCGCCCCCGGCAGGCCGATGCTGGTCGATGGTCATGACACGGCGACACCGCTGACCGTCTTCGTTCGCCGCGCCACGATCCGCCCGGCGGCGAAATCGCTATTGGCTGATCCGCTTGCCGACCCGGTGCTCGATTTGCGCGTCCATTCGGCGACCGCGGAGGCCTATTTCGTTAGGGCTGGCGACTATCTGCAGATCATCGATATCGACGGGCGCCAATGCACCGATTTCCAGTGCTTTTCGGCGCGCAAGCTGGACAGGGGACTGGATCATCCGCTCGACGTGACGACGACGCGCACGCTCATGGGTGCGAGCTACCCGATGCCCGGCCTGCATTCCAAATACTATGACCAGGACATGGAGCCGCTGGTCGAGGTGGTGCAGGACACATGCGGCCGGCACGACGCCTTCGCGCTCGCCTGCGCCGCCAAATATTACGACGACATCGGCTATCCCGGACACACCAACTGTTCGGAGAATTTCAACGGCGCTCTGGCCGGCAAGGGCGTCAATCCCCGCGCGGGCTGGATGGCGATCAACTTCTTCTTCAACACGGCGATCGACGCGCATGGCGTCATGGTGTCCGACGAGCCGTGGTCGCGGGCGGGCGACTATGTGCTGCTCAGGGCGCTCACCGACATCGTTTGCGTTTCCTCCGCCTGCCCCGACGACACGACGCCGGCCAATGGCTGGAACCCGACCGACATCCATGTGCGGACCTATTCCGGCCAGCACAAATTCTCGCGAGCGATCGCCAGACGCATGACGCCCGATTCGGAACCGAAAATGACCCGCGAGACCGCTTTTCATTCGAGCTTTGCCAAGCACACCCGCAACTTTCAGGAGTACAAGGGCTATTGGCTCGCCAATTCCTTCGCCAAGGACGGGCCGATCGCCGAATACTGGGCCTGCCGCCAAGGCGCGGTGATCATGGACCTGTCGCCGCTGCGCAAGTTCGAGGTCACCGGCCCGGATTCCGAAGCGCTGCTGCAATACACGCTAACCCGCGACGTCAAGAAGCTTGGCGTTGGCCAGGTGGTCTATTCGGCCATGTGCTACGAGCATGGCGGCATGATTGATGACGGCACCCTGCTGCGGCTGGGCAAGGACAATTTCCGCTGGGTCGGCGGCGACGATCTGTCTGGCGAGTGGCTGCGCGAGACGGCGACAAAACTCGGCCTCAATGTCCTTGTGCGTTCCTCCACCGACCAGATGCACAATGTCGCCGTGCAGGGACCAAAGAGCCGCGACATCCTCAGGGAGGTGATCTGGACCTCGCCGCTGCAGCCGTCGATCGACGAACTCGATTGGTTCCGCTTCGCCGTCGCCCGCATTGGTGGCGGCAACGGCATTCCGGTCGTCGTCTCGCGCACCGGCTATACCGGCGAGCTCGGCTACGAGATCTGGTGCCATCCGCGCGACGCCGAAAAAGTCTTCGACGCCATCTGGGAAGCCGGCCAGCCTCACGGGCTGAAGCCGATGGGACTGCAGGCGCTGGACATGGTGCGCATCGAGGCCGGGTTGATCTTCGCCGGATACGAATTTTCCGACCAGACCGATCCGTTCGAGGCCGGCATCGGCTTCACCGTGCCGCTGAAGAGCAAGACCGACGATTTCGTCGGCCGCGAGGCGCTGATCCGCCGCAAGGAGCACCCGCAGACGAAGCTGGTCGGTCTCGACATCGACGCCAATGTCGACGTCGGCCATGGCGATTGCGTGCATGTCGGCCGTGCCCAGATCGGCGTGGTCACGTCAGGCATGCGCTCGCCGGTGCTGAACAAGACCATCGCGCTGGCCAGGCTCGATGTCACCCATTCGGCTGTCGGTACCGAGGTCGAGATCGGCAAGCTCGACGGCCATGCCAAGCGGCTGCCGGCGCGAGTCGTCGCCTTCGCCCACTACGATCCGCAAAAGACCAAACCGCGTTCCTGACGGCCCTTCCCTCCCAAGACAGTGAGGCCGTGCTGCAGTTCGTGATAGGAATTTTTTCTTGACCTGCTGAGGGCAGCTATGCTACATATTCGTCCATGGTGCTGATTTGCGCCGCGACCCGCCTCCGGCGGGTTTTCGCTTCCTGACCCTTGGTCCTTTTCCGAACAATCCCACCGCGGCAGTGTGAAGCCGACATGTTTCGCAAGCGTGATGTGCACGGCGCGACAAATCGCTTGACCTGAAAGCGCGCCGGATCAATCTTCACTGTTAAGAAAAAAATGCGACTGAGTGGAAACACCGACAGCCGCCCAAAGCATGCGTCGATGATGAAGCCTCGCGAAGTCGCGGCCGTCACGAACGGGGAACATCAAAATGGGGAACAAAGACATATGAGCACGATAACGACTGTCCTGGAGCCGCTTGCCGAAGGCAAGTTGCACCGAAATATCGACTGGCGCGGCGCCTTCTGGGTGGCGAGCGGCGTGCCGGCCCTGGTCCTGTTCTCGATCGGCGGCATTGCCGGCACGACCGGCACGCTGGCCTTCGCGATCTGGATCTTCTCCATGATCATGGGCTTCCTGCAATCCTTCACCTATGCCGAAATCGCCGGCCTGTTTCCGAACAAGTCGGGCGGCGCGTCGATCTACGGCGCCACCGCCTGGCTGCGCTATTCCAAGTTCATCGCGCCGCTGTCTGTCTGGTGCAACTGGTTCGCCTGGTCGCCGGTGCTGTCGCTCGGCTGCTCGATCGCCGCCGCCTACATCCTCAACGCGCTGGCGCCAGTGCCGCTGTTCACCGAAACCTCACCCGATGTCGTCGCCTATATCGCCGCGCATGCCGGGACGAGTGCCGCCGACGCCATCACAGCGGTGACCGCGGCGGCGACGCCGGCAATCCGCAACTGGACGCTTTACAGCCACACGCTGGGACCGGTCTCGTTCACCTTCAACGCGACCTTCTTCATCGGCGCAGTGCTGATGCTGATCATCTTTGCGATCCAGCATCGCGGCATTCTCGGCACCGCCAATGTGCAGAAATATATCGGCCTCTTGGTCATCGTCCCGATGCTGATCGTCGGCGTGGTGCCGATCGTCACCGGCCAGATCAACTGGGCGAATTTTTCGCCGCTGGTGCCGCTGGCCGCAGCCTACGCGCCCGAGCCCGGTGCCTGGAACATCGCCGGCTGGACGCTGGTGCTTGGTGGTATGTTCATCGCCGCCTGGTCGACCTACGGCTTCGAGACCGCCGTCTGCTACACATCCGAGTTCAAGAACCCCGGCACCGACACGTTCAAGGCGATTTTCTATTCCGGCCTTCTGTGCATGCTGCTGTTCATCCTGGTGCCGTTCACCTTCCAGGGCGTGCTTGGCCTCAACGGTATGCTGGCGACGCCGATCGTCGACGGCTCCGGGGTCGCCGACGCGCTGGCCGGCATGGTCGGCGGCGGCGCGCTAGTCCACAGCCTGTTGGTGATGCTGATGATCCTGGCGCTGGTGCTGTGCATCATGACGGCCATGGCCGGCTCTTCGCGTACGCTCTACCAGGGCTCGGTCGACGGCTGGCTGCCGCGCTATCTCAGCCATGTCAACGAACATGGTGCGCCGACACGGGCAATGTGGACCGATCTCGTCTTCAACCTGATCGTGCTGGCCATCGCCTCGGCCGACGCGACGAGCTTCTTCTTCATCCTCGCCGTGTCGAATTGCGGTTACATCATCTTCAACTTCCTCAACCTCAACGCCGGCTGGATCCACCGCATCGACAACGGCCATATCGCACGGCCCTGGAAGGCGCCGAGCTGGCTGCTCGGGATCGGGGCGATCTTCGCCTATGTCAACGCGATCTTCATGGGCGCCGGTGCCAAGGTATGGAACCCGATGGCGCTGTGGGCCGGCCTGATCACGGCAGCGCTGATCATCCCGGTGTTCTGCTTCCGACACTACATTCAGGACAAGGGCAAGTTCCCCGACCACATGCTGGCCGATCTCGGCATGACGGGGGCCGACCTCTCGGTCAAAAAGGCGGGCATGCTGCCCTATCTGACGCTGGTCGCCGGCGTGGTGGTGATGCTGCTCGCCAACTGGTTCTTCGTCATCTGACCTCATAAAAATAAAAAGGATCGGGCGCGCTTCGGCGCGCCCGATCCTTTTCGACTGGCGCGATCGATCTATTCGGCGGCCAGCGCCAGTTGCGGCTTTTCGGCTTCCTGGCTCAGTTCCAGATCGTCCGTCCGTCCCTCCGCCCCGCGCTTCTTCGGCTCCCGGCCGAAGAACAGGGCGTAACCGGCCGGCAGGACCAGGATGGTCAGCACCGTGGCAACCAGGATGCCGCCCATCATGGCGTAGGCGAGCGGACCCCAGAAGACGCCGCGCGAGATCGGGATCAGCGCCAGCACCGCCGTCAGCGCCGTCAGCGTGATCGGCCGGAAACGGCGAACGGCCGAACCGATGATGGCCTCGTAGCGGTCCATGCCCGCGGCGATGTCCTGGTCGATCTGGTCGACCAGGATGATCGAGTTGCGCATGATGATGCCGAGCAGCGCGATGACGCCGAGAATGGCGACGAAGCCGAACGGCGCACCGCTGATCAGGAGTGCCGCGGCAGCACCGATAATGCCAAGCGGACCGGTCGCCAGCACCAGCATCGCCTTGCCGAAGTTCTGCAGCTGGATCATCAAAAGCACGACAATGACGGCCAGCATGATCGGTGCCTTGGCGGCGATCGAAGCCTGGCTTTCCGCCGAATCCTCCGCACCGCCCTGGATTTCGATCTTGTAACCGGGCGCCAGACCCGCACGCAGGTCCTTCATGTCGTTGTACATCTTGGTGACGACGTCGTTGGACTGCACGCCGTCGGGCAAGGTGGCGCGCACGCTGATGGTCGGCAGGCGGTCGCGGCGCCATTCGATGCCTTGCTCCAGCACCGGCACCACCTTGGCCACCTGCGACAGCGGCACGAAACCGCCGAAGTCGGTCGGGATATAGACCGAGTCGACCGAGGACAGCAGGCTGCGGCTGGCATTCGGCTCGCGGGCGACGATGGACACCGTCTCCTCGCCGTCGCGGAAGTCGTCGAGCGGCGCGCCGGACATCGTCGCCTGCAGCATCTGGCGGATGCGCTGCGAGGTGACGCCGAGTGCGCGGGCACGATCCTGGTCGATGACCAGCTTCATCGCCGGAACCGGCTCCAGCCAGTCATCATGCACGGCGCCAAGCAGCGGATCTTCACGGAACTTCGCCTTCACCTGGTCGGCGATGCGGCGCACCTCCTGGCGATCCGGCCCCATGACGCGCATCTGCACCGGCCAGCCGGTCGGCGGACCGAGGAACAGACGATCGACCTTGGCACGGATGGACGGGAAGTCTTGCGCCAGAACGGTGCGCAACTTGACGATCAGACGCTCGCGAGCCGGTTCGTCATTGGCCATGACGAGCAACTGGGCAAAGTTGGGGTTGCTCAGCTGCTGGTCGAGCGGCAGGAAGAAGCGCGGCGCGCCCTCGCCGATATAGGTGGCGATGAAACGCTTGTCCTTGTCGTCCATCATCTTGGTCTCGAGCGCCTTGGCCTGCGCCTCGACTTCCTTGATGCTGGTGCCTTCCGGCAGCCAAAGGTCGACGAGGATTTCCGGCCGCGACGATTGCGGGAAGAAGTTCTGCGGAATGAACTGGAAAGCCCACAGGCTGGTGCCGAAGGTGACCAGCGTCATCACCAGGACGATGATGCGATGGCGCACGGCCCAGCTGACGGTGGCACGAAGCCGGCGGTAGAAACGCGTGTCGAAGACATCGTGATGGCTGCCGGCATGCTTGCGCTGCTTGAGGATCATGTTGCCGAGCCATGGCGTGAAATAGACCGCGACGAACCAGGAGACGATCAGCGCGATGCCGACGACATAGAACAGCGTGCGGACATATTCGCCGGCGGTCGAGGCCGCGAAGCCGACCGGAATAAAGCCGGCCGTGGTGATCAGCGTGCCGGTCAGCATCGGGAAGGCGGTCGAGGAATAGGCGAAGCTCGCCGCCTCGACCTTGACCATTCCCTCCTCCAGCTTGCGCTCCATCATCTCGACGACGATCATCGCGTCGTCGACCAGAAGACCGAGCGCGATGATCAGCGCGCCGAGCGAGATGCGCTGCAGGTCGATGCCGAGCTCGTACATGATGGCGAAGGTCGCGGCCAGCACCAGCGGGATGGCGATGGCGATGACCAGGCCGGAACGCCAACCGATCGACAGGAACGAGACGACGAGCACGATCAGCAACGCTTCGCCAAGCGCATGCATGAACTCCGCCACCGCATCGGTGACGACGCCCGGCTGGTCGGAGATCTGGTCGACCGCAACGCCGTAGGGCAGCGCCTCTTCGAAGCGCTTGTAGGTGGCCTCGACATCCTTGCCGACATCGGTAACCTTGAAGCCCTTGGCCATGACGACGCCCAACTGCACGCTGTCGTGACCGTTGAAGCGGTACTTTCGCTGGAACGGATCCTGCAACCCCGAACTCACCGTGGCGATGTCGCCCAGCCTCGTGACCTGACCGCCGGCGCGCAGGCGCAGGTTCCTGATATCCTCGACCTTGCCGACATCGCCCTCGACGGAAATGCGCACCGAGTTGGTGCCGGTATCGACGGAGCCGGCCGGGTCGACATTGTTCTGTCCCTTGATCGCATTCTGCAGATCGGTCAGCGTCAGGCCGCGTTCGGCCAGGGCCTTGGACGAGACGTCGATGTAGAGCTTTTCAGGCTGGTCGCCGATGATGACGGCCTTCTCGACGCCGGGCGTCGTCAAAAGCATGTCGCGCGCCTGGATGGCGAACTTCTTCAGCTCGGGATAGCTGAAGCCGTCGCCGCTGATCGAATGCAGGGTGATGAAGGTGTCGCCGAATTCGTCGTTGAAATAGGGGCCGAGCAGACCTTGTGGCAAGTCACCGGCAATGTCACCGACCTTCTTGCGCACCTGGTAGAACGCGTCGGTCACCTCGGCGGTGTTGGTGTCGCCCTTGATCTGCACGGTGATGATGGCGCTGCCGGCGCGGGTGAAGGAGCGCACGAAATCGAGATGCGGCGTCTCCTGCAGCTTGCGTTCGATCTTGTTGACGACCTGGTCTTCCATCTCCTGGATCGAGGAGCCCGGCCAGATCGCCTGGACGACCATGACCCGGAAGGTGAAATCGGGATCTTCCTTCTGGCCCATGCGCATCAGGCCGAGCGCGCCGGAAATGATGATCAGGCCGAACAGGAACCGCGCAATGGCGGGATGGCCGATTGCCCAGCGCGACAGGTTGAAGGGCCGCTTCTCTTCCGTGGAATTGGTCATCGACGCTGGTCCATCTATCTAGCGCAACAAAATCGAGGGTTCGTAGTGGCTTCCGGGCGGCAAGGCTCTCCCAGCGGAGAAGCACTCATCGCGGTGGGACGCGAAATCGATGTGGGGTTACATCAATCGAGCGTCTCGGTCGGGCGCCTGCCGCCCGGAAACCAGCGGCTGCGGGAACGCGCAGCCGGTTGTCTGTCGTCAGCGCACCTGCTTGGCGTCGCCGTCCGCCGCGGATGCCGATTGCAGCGCCGTATCACCGGCGAGCTTCACCTTGAGGTTCTCGGTCATGAATTGCGTGCCGGCGGCGACCACGACATCGCCGGGTTTCAAACCCTCCGCGACACGCACGCCATCGGCGGCGAACTCGGCAACCTTGATCGGACGAGCATGAACGGTGTCGGCGCCACGATCAACGGTCCAGACGATCGATTGGGTGCCTTGCTCGGCCAGTGCGCTCAGGGGGATCGAGACCAGCTGCCGCTCATTGGCCGCCGTGGCTTCGATGCTGGCGGTCATGCCGAGCAGCACACGCGGATCGTTGGGCAGGCTGACGCGGACGGCAAAGGTGCGTGATTGCGGATCGGCGCTGCCGGCGACTTCGCGGACCTTGCCGTCGAGCGCCAGCGCATCATCCGACCAGAAGCCCGCCTTGACCGCCTTGCCCGCCTTGAATTCGGCGATTTCCATTTCGGGGACGGCGATCAGCACTTCCTTTTCGCCGTCGACAGCGACAGTGACAACCGGCGTGCCGGAACCGACCACCTGGCCAACGTCGGCGCTGACCGTGGTGACGATGCCATCCCTGTCGGCCTTGAGATCGGTATAACCGACCTGGTTCTTCGCCTGAGCCAGTGTCGAAAGGGCGGAATCACGGGTGGCGACCGCTTGGTCATAGGTCAAGGTCGCCTGTTCGAGCTGTGATTTCGGGGCAAAATTCTTGGCAAAAAGCTGCTCGGCACGCTTGCGGGCGAGTTCCACGGTCTCGACCTGCCGCTCGGCGGCATCGAGCGCTGCCTGCGCGCTCTTGACCGAAAGGTCGTAGTCAATGGGATCGATGCGGGCGAGCACATCGCCCGAGGCCACATGCTGGCCGATATCGACGAGGCGCTCGGTGATCTTGCCATTGACGCGGAATGCCAGAGCGCTCTCGGTGCGGGCCCTCACCGACCCGGAATAGGAGAGCGTGCGGGTGTCATGTACCTTCGCGATCTCGACAACCTTGACCGGGCGGATGATATCCTTGACTTCGGCTTTTTCCTGGCTGCAGCCGGCAAGCCCGAGAGTGGCGGTGACAAGCAGCACCGGGCCTACAGCCGGCAACCTGCCGATGATTGAACTGAACGAAGACACGCGCGTACTCCCGAAATGGAGATGAATCGTTGAAACCGGCGCCCGGCGGGCGGAGGCTACTTCAAGGCCTTGATTGCATAGTCGACGAGGTCGTCAGGCATTGCCCGGTTGGTCTTGGCAAGGCATTGCGCCACCATCTGCGGATGACACAGGATGACGGTCGCGGCGCCGAAACAGCGAGACGCGATAACCGGATCCTGTTTTCTGAACTCACCGGCCTCGATCCCGTCACGAATGATTTCCGCGAACAGGTCGTGAATGCTGTCGACATGCTTGTCGATCACACCCCAATCCCGTTCGAGGGCGACGATGACCATCTCGTGGACCTTCTGGTCGTCGAGCATGACCTCCATCGTCATCTTGTATTGCGCATGCACGTAGCGCCGGAGCCGCTCCTCGGCGCTGATCGGCAGGCGCGAAATCTCGTAGGCCATCTTGTAGCTGGCGCCGAGCATCCGGCCGCAGACGGCCTGGTGGATTTCGACCTTGGAGGCGAAGAAACGGTAGATGTTGGCCGGCGACATGCCGAGCTCACGCGCAATGTCGGCGACATTGGTCTTGCCGTAGCCATAGTGCCGGAACAGGCGCTCGGCGCAATCGAGAATGCGCGTTACATTTTCCTGTCGGGCGGCTTCGGCGACTATGGTGGCGGCTTCGGACATGATCCTCTATCGATTTACGAGTGACGAATTTTGATTTTCATCACTCGTAAATCGAAAAGAAGGACCTGTCAATGCGGATTCGGTATACACGTACGAATGGTGACAGATGGTGACAGTGAGAAGGTGGAATCGACGATCGCCGTTAGCGGCTGGCCCTGATGAATTCGTCATCCTAGGGCGAAGCAAGGAGCGAAGCGACGCGGCGCAGACCCTAGGATCCATGCCGCGACGTTGGTCAAAGAGTGCGACGGATCAACAGGTTTACACCGGTCAGCGAGCTGTAGCCTGCAGCCGCCATTCTCGACTGTCGGAGCTCGGCCGCAAGGTCACGGCATGGATCCCTGGGGCTGCGGAGCAGCTCCAGGGGTTTCCGCGACGTCGCTTCGCGACTGCTATACCCTAGGATGACGAAGCCCGCGACAAATTGTCGAGGCGAAGCATGGGTGGCGATGCAGCTAAGCCCCCTTGGCCATCTCGCGTAGCCGGAATTTCTGGATCTTGCCGGTCGAGGTTTTCGGGATTTCGGCGAAGATGACCGCCTTCGGCACTTTGAACCGGGCAAGCAGCGCGCGGCAGTGATCGATGATCTCGGCTTCGGTCGCGACCTTGCCGGGTTTCAGCTCGACATAGGCAACAGGCACTTCGCCCCATTTGTCGTCGGGCCTGGCGACGACGCCGCAAGAGGCAACCGACGGGTGCTTGTAGAGCGCGTCCTCGACCTCGATAGAGGAAATGTTCTCGCCACCGGAGATGATGATGTCCTTGGAGCGGTCCTTGAGCTGGATGTAGCCATCGGGGTGCATGACGCCGAGATCGCCGGAATGGAACCAGCCGCCGGCGAAGGCTTCGTCGCTCGCCTTGCGGTTTTTCAGGTAGCCTTTCATGACGATGTTGCCGCGGAACATGACCTCGCCGATTGTCTCG
This sequence comes from Mesorhizobium sp. M7A.F.Ca.CA.001.04.2.1, assembly GCF_003998485.1. Classification (NCBI taxonomy): domain Bacteria; kingdom Pseudomonadati; phylum Pseudomonadota; class Alphaproteobacteria; order Hyphomicrobiales; family Phyllobacteriaceae; genus Mesorhizobium; species Mesorhizobium sp. M7A.F.Ca.CA.001.04.2.1. The sequence goes on along the minus strand of NZ_RZQT01000016.1, from coordinate 31,713 downwards.
CCGTCGGCCGGTGTCGTCCGCATCGTCTCGGGGTCCATGACCGTCAGGCCTTCGAGCGCTGCATAGCGCACGCCCTGCCGCGCCTTCCTGGCGCTGCGCTCGCCCTTTTCGAGATCATCCCAGGCGCCGTGCCATTCGTTGACGACCGCCGGGCCATAGGTCTCGGTCAGGCCGTAGAGATGGGTGACGGCAAAGCCGGCATCCGCCATCCCCGACAGCACGGCTTCCGGCGGGGGTGCTGCAGCCGTGTTGAAAGTGACCGTCTGCGGAAATGCGCGCTTGTCGTCGTCCCTGGCATTGATCAGCACCGACATGACGACCGGCGCGCCGCACAGATGGGTGACGCCCTGATCGGCGATCGCATCGTAGATCGGCTTCGGCCGCACCCAGCGCAGACAGACATGGGTGCCGGCCTGGACGGCGAGCGTCCAAGGAAAGCACCAGCCATTGCAGTGGAACATCGGCAGCGTCCACAAATAGACCGCGTGCTTGGCCATGCCGGCATGGATGGTGTTGGTGTAGGCCATCAGGGCCGCACCGCGATGGTGGTAGACGACGCCCTTCGGATTGCCCGTCGTTCCGGACGTGTAGTTGAGCGAAATCGCATCCCACTCGTCGTCGGGCATCGACCAGGCGAAGTCCGCGTCGCCGCCTGCGACAAATGCCTCATAGTCCAGTGAGCCTACCCGCTCGCCCTTTGGGTACGGCGCGTCGGCGGCGTATTCGGGATCGTCATAGTCGATGACCAGCGGCTTGACCCTGGCCAGTTCCAGGGCCTGCTTGACGACGCCGGAGAATTCGCGGTCGACGATCAGCACCTTGGTCTCGGCATGATCGAGTTGGAAGGCGATGACCGCCGCATCGAGGCGGGTGTTGAGCGAATGCAGCACCGCCTTGGTCATCGGCACGCCGAAATGCGCCTCCAGCATCGGCGGCGTGTTTGACAGCATGACGGTGACGGTGTCGCCCTTGCCGATGCCGCGCTTCTGAAGGGCCGAGGCAAGCTTCAGCGACCGCTGCCAGAAAGTGCGATAGTCGATGCGCTGGCGGCCATGGATGATGGCGATATGGTCGGGATAGGTCTTGGCCGCGCGCTCCAGATAGGTGAGCGGCGTCAGCGGCTGATGGTTGGCCGCGTTCTTGTCGAGATCCTGTTCGTAAGGATTGCCCATCCCATGCTCCCCCGCGATTTTCTTTCAGACGTTCTAATCACAGGCTTGGGCCGCGTCACCACAAACGATGCCACGACGGAGCGCATTCGGCACAATGATGAACCAGATTCGGCGCAAGCGGGAGCATCGCATACCTCTGCCCAGTTTGACTTTTGTCGAGAGCCGTGAATAATGTCAGCTGAGGAGACGGCATGGCGATCCGACCGGCAGAACAACTCATCCACAAGGCCGCCTGGCTCTACTATGCCCATGGCCTGCGGCAGGACCAGGTGGCGAGCCAGCTTAACATTTCCCGTGCCTCGGTCGCCATGTACCTGCGCAAGGCGCGCGAGACCGGCATCGTCAACATCTCGACTTCGACCCAGCTTTTCACCGACGACGTGCTGGCGCGCAAGCTCGAGGATGCGCTGAGCCTCGACGCCGTCTGGATCGCGCCGGAGAATGATCATATTGCCGACCCGTCGACGGAAATCGCCGTGCTGGCGGCGAGCGTCTTTCTCGAACTGGTCAAGAAGGGCGACCGCATCGGCGTTGCCTGGGGCCGCACCGTCTATATGATTGCCGACGTCATGTCCTATGCCGATCTGCAGGATGTCACGGTGGTGCAGCTCTGCGGCAATCTCGGCGCGCCCTATTCCTATCGCCCCGACCAATGCACTATGGAGATCGCGCGGCGGCTCAACGCCAAAGGGCTCAATTTCTACGCGCCGCTGGTGCTGTCTACGGAAGAACTTGCGCGTGCGCTGCGTGCCGAGCCGGTGATCCGGGAACAATTGTCGGGTGTCGGCGAATGCGACCTGGCGTTATACTCGGTCGGCGCGGTCGACGCCGACAGCCATCTGGTCAAATGCGGCGCGCTGACGCCAAGTGAAATGGCGGATCTGCGCAGCCAAGGCGCTGCCGGCGTGATTGCCGGGCAGATCATAGACGCCGAGGGCAAGGTGCTCGACTGCAGTTATAACAGGCGGGTGATCTCCGCCGAGCTTGCATCGCTGCGCGCCATCGCCAGGCGGTTGGTGGTGGTGCAGGAGGACAGCAAGTTCGAACCGCTGCTCGCGGCGATCGCCGGCGGCCTTTGCACGCATCTGGTGGTCGGCGCGCACATGGCGCAGCGGCTCCTGGATCATGCTGCTGCCACGACAGAAAAGGCCTCCTAGGAAATCCCCTCTCCGTCGCCGGCGCATTGTCATCAAAGCGTCGCGGCATTCCTGTTTCACCATCAAAGACAAACAACCGGACGAAGCGAACATGAAGAATTTGTGGAATGACGAAGCAGCCGAAAAACTCGTCGCCGACTACGCGAAAAAGGGTGTCGGCCGCGACCTGGCGCTGCGCGTCTACACGACCCGGCTGCTCGGCGGCGAACCACGGCTGGTCCTGCATGGCGGCGGCAACACTTCTTGCAAGACGACGGCAACCGACCTCGTCGGCGACCAGTGGGACGTGCTGTGCGTCAAGGGCAGCGGCTGGGACATGGGCGTCATCGAGCCGCAGGGCCTGCCGGCGGTCAAGCTCAAGCCGCTGCTCAAGGCGCGCGCGCTGAACAGGCTGGCCGACGAGGACATGGTTGCCCTGCAACGCGTCAACCTCATCGATCCGTCCTCGCCCAACCCGTCGGTCGAGACGTTGCTGCATGCCTTCCTGCCGCACAAATTCGTCGACCACACGCACTCGACCGCCATTCTCGCCATCGTCGACCAGGAGGACTCCAAGCCGCTGGTGAAGACGGTTTTCGGCAGCAAGATGGGTTACGTGCCTTACATCATGCCCGGCTTCGACCTCGCCAAGGCGGCTGCCGACATCTTCGACGCCGATCCTGACGTCGAGGGCCTGATCCTCGACAAGCATGGCATCTTCACCTTCGGCGACGATGCGAAGCAGGCCTACGACCGGATGATCCATTATGTGAACGTCGCCGAGGACTATATTGCCGCAAGCGGCAAGCCGAAGGCGGCAAAGGCAGCCTTGCCGGCAAAGCTCGCGACGCCGGCGTCGATCGCGCCGATGCTGCGCGGCGCGGTGGCGGTAGCGCGCGGCGAAGGCCGCTTCGACCGAATGGTCAGCGATTTCCGCACTTCGCCGGCAATTGTCGATTTCATCAATTCAGCCGAGATCGCCGATTATGCCGGGCGCGGCGTCTCGACGCCCGATCTGTCGATCCGCATCAAGACCGGGCCGATGGCGCTGCCGGCGCCCGACGCGGACAAGGCCGGCGACTACAAGGCGGTGATCAAGAGCCATGTCGACGCGTTCGCCAAGGATTATCGCGCCTATTTCGAAACCAACGATGCGCTCGACGACGTCAAGCGCACCATGCTCGACCAGATGCCGCGGCTGACGCTGGTGCCCGGCCTCGGCATGTTCGGCCACGGCCGCACCCTGAAGGACGCGAAGATCGCGTCGGATGTCGGTGAGATGTGGATCGAGGCAGTGCGTGGCGCCGAGGCCGTCGGCCGGTTCCATCCGCTTTCCAAGGCCGACCTGTTCCCGCTCGAATACTGGTCGCTGGAACAGGCCAAGCTCGCCTCCAACAAGCCGAAGCCGCTGACCGGCCAGGTGGTGCTGATCACCGGCGGTGCCGGCGCGATCGGTGCAGCGACGGCAAAGCTGTTCGCCGACAATGGCGCCCATGCCGTCGTCGTCGATCTCGACGCCGAAAAAGCCGCCGATGCAGCGAAGAAAGCCGGCAACAATTCGATCGGCGTCGCCGCAGACATCACCGACCCGGCACAGGTGCGTGCCGCCTTCGACAAAGCGGTCGCCGTGTTCGGCGGTGTCGACATCCTGGTTTCCAATGCCGGCGCTGCCTGGGAAGGCCGCATCGGCGAGCTCGACGATGCGCTTTTGCGCAAGAGTTTCGAGCTCAATTTCTTCGCCCACCAGTCGGTGGCGCAGAACGCCGTGCGCATCATGCTCGAACAGGGCACCGGCGGCGTGCTTCTGTTCAACACCTCCAAGCAGGCGGTCAACCCTGGCCCGAAGTTCGGCGCCTATGGCGTGCCGAAGGCGGCGACGCTGTTCCTGTCCAGGCAGTACGCGCTCGACTATGGCGCGCATGGCATCCGCTCGAACGCCGTCAACGCCGACCGTATCCGCTCGGGCCTCTTGACCGACGCCATGATCGCCAGCCGCTCAGGCGCGCGCGGCGTGTCGGAGAAGGACTACATGTCCGGCAATCTGCTCGGCCAGGAAGTGACGGCGCAGGACGTGGCGCAGGCCTTCCTGCATCATGCGCTGGCCGACCGCACCACCGCCGACGTGACGACCGTCGACGGCGGCAATATCGCGGCAGCGCTGCGGTAGGGAAAACCGGCCGAGACTGACGCAAAACAGGCGAAAGTATTCGGGATCTGCAGCTACAGCAGTTCTCGGATGCCTTCCCACGCCATTCTGCCCAACCGTGATTCGGCCTCGTCATTGCCGCCATGTGCATGCAATGTCGAGCGTGGTGTGTTCTCGCCAGGCAAGAGAATGCGATGCCCCGCATCCGGCGATGACACGAGATGTGTGATCTTGCCTGCTTCGCTGCGCCGCCGAACAATCTCTGTCGCGAACCATAGGGAGGGCCACAGCGCATCGTCGCCGCCTGCGACCAGCAGGATCTCGGCCGATGCCGTCTCAACGGGGATGGTCGCCGCAGCCGCTTCCTGCCTGGAGGTTTTCAAGCAATGTTCGAAGAGTCCCCTGTAGGATACCAAGCCATCCACGTATTCTGGTGTCCAGTTTGGATCCGTCGGCACAAACGGCAGGGGGATTCCGTCGAGCGACCATGAGGATCGTTCAGGCCAGCTGACGCCATCCCGGCCAGCACCAATATTTCCCCAAATCACCGATGACGGGCTGATGGCGACCACAGCGTCGATGCGCGGGTCATGGACCGCCGCAAGCAGTGAGGCCTCGGCACCCTTGGATGTGCCGACATAGACGATGCGGTGGCATCCTGTTTCAAGGAGACAATCGGTTGCCGCGAAGAAGGTTTCGAGGGGAATTTCGCATATTCCGGGAGGCTGGCCCTCACCGCCGAACCATTGCAGGGCCAAAGCCGACGAGCCCTCGTTTGCAAAGAGCCGTGCGCGCCCAACATCGACGCGGGCACTCGACCCACCCAACACCACGACACCCGTGGTGGCCTGCGGGCATCGAAACAAGGTTCCGGCGACGGCGCCGGATAGGTTTTCCTCGATTGCCGCCTGAGCTTCCATATACGCACCGAACCTTGGGCCGGAGCCTGGCGCCGGCTGCAGATATTCGGCAAAAAGGCCGCCTGCAGCAAGCGGCTGCAGGCGGCCTTCGATTGCGAAAGTTACTTGGCGTTCGGGTTCGGCATCCAGGCCGGCATCGCGACATCGGCGTGGGCGAACTGCGGCAGCTTGGCCGACAGGTCCTCCATGTTCTTGATGTCCTTGTCGATGAGGTCCTTCTGGGTGATCAGTGTCGGCGGCACGACGACGTTGTGGCCCGGATCTTCACCGGCCAGCAGCTGTGCCAGCGCACGCACCGAGACCTGGCCGACGACGGCCGGATTGGTCGCGGCGGTCGCAGCCCAGGCGCTGTCGGGCTCGCGCATCGCAGCGATGTCCGAGGTCGAAATGTCGGCCGAATAGATCTTGATGCCCTTGTTCAAGCCCGCTTCGTCGACAGCGATCTTCACGCCCTTGGCGAATTCGTCATAGGGAGCGAACATCACCTTGATGTCGGGATGCGCCGTCAGCACCGAACGCGCCTGGTTGGCGACGGAGTTGGCGATCGGATTGTCGAGCGTGCCGAACATCGCGACTTCCTTGATGCCGGCATATTTCTTCTTGACGTCAACCCAGGTCTCGTTGCGGCGGTCGAGCGGCGCGATGCCGGCGACATAGACATAGCCGGCATTCCAGCTCTCGCCATTGTCCTTGACCGCCTGCTCGAGCGCGAGGCGGGCCAGGTCGCGATCGGACTGTTCGATCTGCGGGATCTTGGGGTTTTCGACATTGACGTCGAAGGCCACAACCTTGATGCCGGCGTCGACCGCACGCTGCGCGGCGTCCTTCATCGATTCGGTCAGGCCGTGCTGGATGATGATACCCTGCACGCCGAGCGCGATGGCCTGATCGACCATGTCGGACTGAAGAGCCGCATCCTGGCGGCTGTCGAGGACGCGCAGGTCGATGCCGAGCGCCTTCGACTGCGCCTCGACGCCCGAGAGATAGGCCTGGAAGAAGTCGCCGGTCGAGAGATAGCGCACCAGCGCGATCTTGACGCCGGGCTTGTCGAAGGGCGCCGGCTTGTCCGCGGCAAAAGCCGGAAACTGCATCAGCATGGTTGCGCCGGCCAATCCGAGCGCCACCTTCCCCAGAAGTCTTCTTGTAATGCTCACTTTGTTTTCCTCCACTCTTGTTGAACTCGAAAATCCTGTTCCGGTCGAAAGCTATCTCCTGCCCCTGCCCGAAAGCGCAAAGGTGAAGACAAGGGCGACGACCAGAACCACGCCCTTGATGAAATCCTGCGTGTAGTAAGGCGCGTTCATCATCGTCAGGCCTTGCAGCAAGATGCCGACGAACAGCGCGCCGATGGCGGTGCCGAACGCATTCGGCTTGGCGGCACCCAGCACCGCGTAGCCGATCAGCGCCGCGGCAACCGCATCGAGCAGCAGATTATTACCCGAGGCGATGTCGCCGCGTCCAAGCCGGGCAGCGAGCAAAATGCCGCCGATCGAGGCAAAAACACCTGAAATGACGTAAGCCCAGATCTTGTATGCCTTGACAGGCGCACCGGCGAGTTCGGCGGCGCGCTCATTGCTGCCGACGGCATACATCATGCGGCCGAAACGGGTGTATTCGAGGAAGAACCAGATCAGCACGGCGAGCACGAGCAGCACCACCACCGACACTGGGATGAGGTTCGGGATGAAGAAGTCGAAGCGGTGGCGGCCGAGCGCCAGGAAGGCGTCGGAGAATTTGCCGTTGGCGACCGAACCGTCCGGCATGGTCATGCCGGTGGCGATCGAGCGGCCTTCGGTTGGAATGCGCTGCAGGCCGACGAGCAGGAACATCATGCCGAGCGTCGCCAGCAGATCGGGCACACGCATGTAGACGATCAGCCAGCCATTGATCAGGCCGACGATGGCGCCGATGAGCAGGCAGACGACGACCGCGACAAGGGCGTTCTGCTCCAGCACCACCATGACATAGGCGGCCGCCATCATGGCTGAGGTGGCGACCGAGCCGATCGATAGATCAAAACCTCCGACGACCAGCGTGGCGGTGACGCCGAGCGCCAGCACGCCGGTGATGGCGACCGACTGGAAGATGAAAACCGCACTTTGCGGCGAAACGAAACCGTCGGCGGCGATCGAGAAATAGGCGACGAGCCCGAACAAGAGCACGATGAAGCCGTAGCGGATGGCGTGGTCGCGCAATGTCATTCGGCGCTCCCGCGCGCTGCTGCCGTTTTTAGCCAATCCGAACCCATGCTCTTTCCATTCCCATTCCTAACGCCCGTGCTCAGGCGGCACTGTGCAGCGGCCCGCCGGCGACCTCGGCCAACAGGCGGTCGAGATCGACATCGGCATTGCGGTGCTCGCCGACGATGGTCTGTTCCGACATGACCAGGATGCGATCGGCGGTCTCCAGCGCCTCGTCGAGTTCGGTGACGAACAGCAGCGTGGCGCGTCCGTTTGCACTGGCCCTGAGCTTGGCGGCGATGTCGCGCCGGGCGGAAATATCGACGCCCTGAAACGGCTCGTCCAGAATGAACAGTCTCGCATGCTGGGCCATCCAGCGGGCGACCATCACCTTCTGCTGGTTGCCGCCGGAGAGCTCCGACATCTCGTCCTTCTCGGAGCGGCAGACGATGCCCAGCTCCTCGATCTGCCGGCGCGCCGTGGCGCGTTCCAGACGGCGCTTGAGAACAGCGAAACGTGACATGCGCTTGTGAAACGGCAGGCTGATATTTTCCTGGATGTTGAAGCCGCCGACGATGCCGTTCTCGCCGCGGTCCTTGGCAACGAGGAACACGCCGGCGGCGATCGCCTCGCCGGCTGTTTCAGGCGCATAAGGCCTGCCGTTCAGCGTCATTGTGCCGGCCAGCGGCTGGCGCACGCCAAACAGCGTCTCGGCAAGCGCCGTCTTGCCGACGCCGACGAGGCCGGTGATGGCAACGACCTCACCGTCGCCGAGCGTCAGCGAGATCGGCCGCGCGCCTTGTGCGATGCGCAGACCGTCTATCTTGAAGACGGCATTGGCTGAATCCCTGACAACAATCCGGTCGAGATGGATCTTGCGGCCGAGCATGGCGTTGACCGCGCCTTCATAGTCGAGCGGTTTCTTGTCGAAAATGCCTGAGATGATCCCGTCCCGCATCGATACGATGCGGTCGGCCAGCCGCCTTATGTCCGACATACGGTGCGAGATGTAGAGGATGGCCACGCCTTGCTCGCGCAGCCTGTCGATCAGGGCAAACAGCCGATCAGCCTCGGCGCTGGAGAGCGATGAGGTCGGCTCGTCGAGGATCAGCACTTTCGGCTTGTGCGCCAGCGCGCGGGCAATCGCCACCATCTGGCGATCGGCCAGCGAAAGATCACTCACCCGCGCCTTCAAATCGATGGCCAGCCCCATGCGGTCGGCAACCGCCTTGGCCTCTCGCCGCACGCGCATTGGATTGAACAGGGTCGGCGCACCGCTGCCGCTCAGCCGGTCCAGCGTCAGGTTGGTGGCGACATCGAGATCGGCAACGACACCGTCATTGATGTTCTGGTGCACGGTGACGACGCCGGCGCGGATCGCCTCGGCCGGGGTTTTCGGCGCGAAATCCTGGTCGGCGAGCACCATCGTCCCGCCGCCGCGTTCATAGACACCAGAGATGATCTTGACGAGGGTGGATTTGCCGGCGCCGTTGGCGCCCATCAGCACGGTCACTTCACCGGCATACAGTTCCAGCGAGACGCCGCCAAGCACCTCGTTATGGCCAAAGGATTTCCTCAGTCCCTCTACGCGGAACACGGCATTGCCGACCATGCGTTCCTCCCTGACATGACGCTATGAGCTGCATCGGCAATTGTCAACACGATTGACAATTGCCAGATCGCTTCCTAGCTTGGCCCGGCCGCCACGCCTCCGTTATGTTGGAAGCGCATATGCGGGAGGATAACGATGACTGAAGAATTGCCGTTCGAAGCCCTGTCGGTCGAAACCCTGGCTGCACGCCTTGGCGGCAACGAGGCGCTGTGCGCGAAGATCGGCAAGGACACCGGCGCCTGGAAGGTCCGCGAGGTCGGCGACGGCAATCTCAACCTGGTGTTCATCGTCGAAGGCGCCAGCGGTGCGGCCGTGGTCAAGCAGGCCCTGCCCTATGTCCGCCTGGTCGGCGACAGCTGGCCGCTGCCGTTGAAGCGCTCCTTCTTCGAATATCACGCGCTGACCAGGCAAGAGGCGCGCGCGCCGGGCTCGGTGCCGGCGATCCATTATTTCGGTGAATGCCAGGCGCTGATCATCATGGAATATCTTGCGCCGCCGCATATCATCCTGCGCCGTGCCCTGATCGACGGCCGCCAACTGCCGAACATCGCCCGGGATATCGGCCTGTTCATGGCCCGGACGCTGTTTCGCGGCTCCGACCTGCATATGGCCGCCAAGGACCGCAAGGCCGATCTGGCGCTGTTCGCCGACAATGTCGAGCTTTGCGACATCACCGAAAACCTGGTGTTCTCCGATCCCTATTTCGATGCCAAGATGAACCGGCACACCTCGCCGCAGCTCGACGGCCTGGTCGCCGAACTGCGCGCCGACCGCGACCTCAAGGTCGAGGCGCAGCGGCTGAAGCACATCTTCGCCGCCAATGCCGAAACGCTGCTGCATGGCGACCTGCATTCCGGTTCGATCATGGTCACCGACACGGAGACCCGGATGATCGACCCGGAGTTCGCCTTCTACGGCCCGATGGCTTTCGACGTCGGCATGCTGCTTGCCAATTTCTGGATGTCCTTCTTCTCGCAACGCGGCCACGAACAGAAGGGCAAGCGCGACGCCATGCGCGCCTATCTGCTCGGTGTGACGGTCGAGACCTGGTCGGTGTTCCGCGCCGAGTTTTCGCATCTATGGCGCAGCGAGCGCACCGGCATGCTCTACCAAAAGAGCCTGTTCGAGGACCAGGGCGACATCCTTGCCTCAGAGCAGGCGCTCGACCATGTGCTGCACCAGATCTGGACCGACCTGCTAGGCTTTGCCGGCGTCGAAGTGCACCGGCGCATCCTCGGTCTCGCTCACAATGCCGATTTCGAGACCATTGCCGACGAGGATCTGCGCGCCAGTTGTGAAGCAAAGGCGCTGAAATTCGGCCGCCACCTCGCCGTCAACCGGCGCCAGATCCACAGCATCGACGAGGTCAACCAACTGGCCGCGTTGATCGAACAGGAGAGCAGCATTTGAACGTCGGCGACCGCCACTATCGCACCATCTGGCTGAGCGACGACGGGCGTTCGGTCGATATCATCGACCAGCGCTGGCTGCCGCATGATTTCCGCATCGAGAGGATCGGCACGGTTGCCGGCATCGCCACCGCCATCCGCGACATGTGGGTGCGCGGCGCGCCGCTGATCGGCGTCACCGCTGCCTATGGCGTCGCCATGCAGATGGCCGACGATGCGTCGGATGCAGCGCTCGACGCCGTGTGGGAGACCCTGCACGAGACGCGGCCGACCGCGATCAATCTGCGCTGGGCGCTGGACGAAATGCGGCGCTTCCTGCGGCCTTTGCCTACCGAACAACGCGGTGCAGCCGCCTATCGGCGGGCCAGTGAGATCGCCGACGAAGATGTCGGCCTCAACCGCGCCATCGGCGAGAACGGTCTCACCATCATCAAGGCGATCGCGGCGCGCAAGCAGAAGGGCGAGCCGGTCAACATCCTGACCCATTGCAATGCCGGCTGGCTGGCGACGGTCGATTACGGCACGGCGACCGCGCCGATCTACCTGGCCACAGAAGCCGGCATTCCGGTCCATGTCTATGTCGACGAGACGCGGCCGCGCAACCAGGGCGCCCAGTTGACCGCCTGGGAGATGGCCGGGCACGGCGTGCCGCACACGCTGATCGTCGACAATGCCGGCGGCCATCTGATGCAGCGCGGCGCAATCGACATGGTCATCGTCGGTACCGACCGCACCACGGCCGACGGCGATGTCTGCAACAAGATCGGCACCTATCTCAAGGCGCTCGCCGCCGCCGACAACGACGTGCCGTTCTATGTCGCGCTGCCGTCGCCGACCATCGACTGGACGGTGCATGACGGACTGGCCGAAATCCCGATCGAGCAACGCTCGGCCGACGAGGTCTCGCTGGTCTGGGGCAAGACCGCCGCCGGCGAGATTGCCCAGGTGCGCATTTCGCCTGAGACGACGCCGGCGGCCAACCCGGCCTTCGACGTGACGCCGGCGCGGCTGGTGACCGGCCTGATCACCGAGCGCGGTGTCGCCAAGGCCTCGCGCGAGGGCCTGAAGCAGATGTTTCCCGAGCGGGCGTAGCCGCTCGCTTCTAGTACAGAGGCTCGGCCATGTGCTTGGGTGTCGGCCAAGTCTCGGTGATACCCGGCTGCACCGGCCGCTCCAGATAGGTCGAGAGCACCACATAGCTGCGCGTCGAGGTGACGCCCGGCGTTTCGTAGAGGCGCGCCAAAAGGCCTTCGAGGGCCCTGGTGTCTTCGGTGCGGACCTTCAGCAGCATGCAGGTGTCGCCGGCGACGGTATGGATTTCCTCCACTTCGGGATATTGCGAGACCGCCATCAGTTCCGGCGTCTTTCCCCAGCCCCTGGTGTCGATATGGACAAAGGCGAGCAAAGGCTTTTTCACCGCCCGGGGATCGATGATGGTGACCGTGTTGCGGATGGCGCCGCTGCGCCGGAGCCGTTTGACCCGCTCATGCGCTGCCGGTGGCGACAAGCCGACGCGATCGCCGAGTTCGGCGTAGCTGATCGTGGCATCATCGACCAGGACACCTAATATTCTTCGGTCTATCGCGTCGAGATCGCGGGCCGCCGGCCTGTTCTGCAGAATGCCATCTGTTTCTTCATCCATGGCGAAATTCCTGGTTCTCCGCTGAATAGAATACGGCCATTATGCCGATATGTCGAACATTGATCAACTTGCACCATTGACTGCCCGAGCCCCGATCCCGGCGCTTGCCTATCTGTTGACGGGCTGCATCGCGGTCATCGGCTCGAACTCGCTGGTGCTGGGTCCGATTGCACCGGCTGTCGCCTCGTCGTTCGGCACCAGCGTGCCGGCCGTGATGATTGCGGCGGCCGCGTTCGGCCTCGGCACCTCTGCCAGCGCGCTGTTCCTGGCGCGCTACATCGACCGGCTCGGTGCTCGCAGAATGCTGCAGGGCGCACTGCTGCTGTTGGCACTGGCGCTGGTCGCCAGCGCCGCGGCACCCACGGTGATCATGCTGGTCGCCGCACAGCTGCTGGCCGGCATCGCCGCCGGCGTCGCCATGCCGGCGATCTATGCCAGCGCGGCGGCCATTGCTCCTCCGGGCAGGGAGAGCGGCACGATCGGCGTCGTGCTGACCGGATGGACACTCAGCATGGTTGCCGGCGTTTCGCTTTCGGCCGTGCTTGCCGATCTGGTGCATTGGCGCGCCGTTTTCGCAGCGGTCGCGGTGCTTGCGGCCCTTGCATGGATGGGGCTGACAGCGACGTCGCTCAGCGACATCAGGAAGGCCGGACCGGCGCCCGCCCGGCTGGAAGCGCTCGGCATTCCCGGAATCCTGCCGCTGCTGGTCGCGTGCGCGGCCTTCATGACTTCGTTCTACGGCGTCTATGGCTATCTCGGCGACCATCTTCATGTCGGGCTTGGACAGCCGGTGAGCGCCAACGGCCTGGCGGCGCTTGCCTACGGCATAGGCTTCGGGACGGCTGCTCTGCTCGACGGCATCATCGACAGACTGGGTGCGCGGCGCGTCATGCCGTTTGCCTATCTTCTTGTCGCCGTGGTCTACGTCGCGATGGCCGCGACGAGCGGCAGTTTCGGGCTGACCCTGACCATGGTGGCAATCTGGGGACTGGCCAATCATTTCGGCCTGAACGTCCTGGTGATGCGCCTGTCTGCGCTCGATCCGTCGCGGCGCGGCACGATCATGGGGCTGAACAGTGCGGTGACTTACCTCGCGGTCTTTGTCGGCACCACCAGCTTCGGGCCGCTTTATTCCAACTTCGGCTTTGCTGTCTGCGTGATGGTTGCAGCACTGCTCATGCTGATCGCCGCATCGGCGGCGGCGTGGCGCACGCGGTAGTCGAACGTGCTTGGCCCAACCTTCTCACGGTTGACAGCAGCGTCCTGCCCTTTCATACAAAGCCGTTAATGTTCTCAGGGCGGGGTGAAAGTCCCCACCGGCGGTAAGGGTTTCTACCCAAGCCCGCGAGCGCTTTCCGGTCCACGCATCAATGCGTGGATTCTTAAGTGCTAGAGCGTCCTTTACGCGTCCAAGGGACGCGTGGCGCTCTAGTGGAAAGGTCAGCAGATCCGGTGTGATTCCGGAGCCGACGGTTACAGTCCGGATGGAAGAGGACGAAACGGAAGCCGGCCCGCTTTTTGCGGGCTTAATCCGTATCGTGCGTCCTGATTCTGGTTCGAAACGGAAGGATGGACCCATGAATCAGCATTCCCATAAAGACTATGAAACGACCCGCATCGCCGTTATCCGCGCGCGCTGGCATGCCGACATCGTCGACCAGTGCGTACAGGCCTTCGAAGCTGAACTGGCCTCTCTGGGAGGCGAACGCTTCACCGTCGACATTTTCGACGTGCCCGGCGCCTATGAGATCCCCCTGCATGCCAAGACCCTGGCCGGGACCGGCCGTTATGCCGCGATCCTCGGCACAGCCTTTGTGGTCAATGGCGGCATCTACCGGCATGAGTTCGTCGCAAGTGCTGTCATCGACGGCATGATGAACGTGCAGCTGTCGACCGGCGTGCCGGTGCTGTCGGCGGTGCTCACCCCGCACAACTACCACGACAGCGCCGAGCACCACCGCTTCTTCTTCGAGCACTTCACCGTCAAGGGCAAGGAAGCGGCGAACGCCTGCGTGCAACTCCTGGCGGCGCGGGACCTGATCGCGGCCTGAGGTCGTCAAACTGGCCGGATTTCAGCCCTGCAACAAGAATTGCGATCGAGAAGCGCTCCGAAGGTTGCGGTTCCCTTGAAATCCCGCCAGAAGCATCAAGGGCCGACCGGCAAACCGGCCGGCCCGCGACGTTGCGCTTGAAACCAGATACGGGAGACTATTGGGTGGCTCGCATAACACTGAGACAATTGCTCGACCACGCCGCCGAATACGGCTATGGCGTGCCCGCTTTCAACATGAACAACATGGAACAGGGCCTCGCCATCATGGAGGCCGCCGAGGAGACCAAGTCGCCGGTCATCCTGCAGGCTAGCCGCGGCGCGCGCGCCTATGCCAATGACGTGGTGCTGGCCAAGCTGATCGACGCGCTGGTCGAAATCCATCCCGACATTCCGGTCTGCATGCATCTCGACCATGGCAACAACGAAGCCACCTGCGTCACCGCGATCCAGTACGGCTTCACCTCCGTCATGATGGACGGATCGCTGAAGGAAGACGGCAAGACGCCGGCCGACTACGCCTACAATTCCGGCATCACCAAGCGCGTCGTCGACATGGCGCATTGGGGCGGCGTGTCCGTCGAAGGCGAGATCGGCGTGCTCGGCTCGCTCGAGAGCGGCGGCGGCGAGCAGGAAGACGGCCACGGCGTCGAAGGCGCGATCAGCCACGACCAGCTTTTGACCGATCCCGAACAGGCGGTCGAGTTCGTCAAAGACACCCATGTCGATGCGCTGGCGGTTGCCATGGGCACCAGCCATGGCGCCTACAAATTCTCGCGCAAGCCGGACGGCGCGGTGCTGGCCATGAACGTCATCGAGGAGATCCATCGCCGGCTGCCGAACATGCACCTGGTCATGCACGGCTCGTCCTCGGTGCCCGAGGACCTGCAGGAGATCATCAACAAATATGGCGGCCAGATGAAGCCAACCTGGGGCGTGCCGGTCGAGGAGATCCAGCGCGGCATCAAGCACGGCGTGCGCAAGATCAACATCGACACCGACAACCGCATGGCGCTGACCGGCGCGATCCGCAAGGTGCTGACCGAGAACCCGAGCGAGTTCGACCCGCGCAAGTATCTGACACCGGCCATGGCCGCCATGCGCAAGCTCTGCAAGGAGCGCTTCGAACAGTTCGGCACCGCCGGCAACGCGCAGAAGATCAAGCCGCTGCCGGTCGCCGAAATGGCCAAGCGCTACAAGTCGGGCAGTCTGGACCCGAAGTTCGGCTGAGCTGAACGCTGGTATCGAGGGCAGGAGCGCGGCAGCGCCCTGCCCGTTTACCGAACACTATTGAAGCGTCCGCGCCGGCTGACCGGCGTGGTCGCGCGCGATGCCGGCGTCGGCATCCTCGGCGCCAAAAGCACGGTCGAGGCCCGTCGCCACGACCGAGACCCTGAAGCGGCCTTCCATGCCCTTGTCGAAGATGGCGCCAACGATGATGTCGGCATCCTCGTAGACCTCTTCGCGAATGCGGGTGGCGGCCTCGTCGACTTCAAACAGGGTCATGTCCCTGCCGCCCGATATCGAGACCAGCACGCCCTTGGCGCCTTTCATCGACACTTCGTCGAGCAGCGGGTTGGCGATCGCGGCTTCGGCCGCCTTCATCGCGCGGCCTTCACCGGAAGCCTCACCGGTGCCCATCATGGCGCGGCCCATGTCGCGCATCACGGATTTGACATCGGCGAAGTCGAGATTGATCAGGCCTTCCTTGACGATGAGGTCGGTGATGCAGCTAACGCCGGCATAGAGCACCCGGTCGGCAATGACGAACGCATCGGCGAAGGTGGTCTTGGCATCGGCGATCCTGAACAGGTTCTGGTTCGGGATGACGATCACCGTGTCGGCGCTCTCGCGCAGCCGCTCGATGCCTTCTTCGGCCATCTGCATGCGGCGCCGGCCTTCAAAGGTGAACGGCTTCGTGACGACGCCAACCGTCAGGATGCCGGCTTTGCGCGCCGCCTGGGCGATGATTGGAGCCGCACCGGTTCCCGTGCCGCCGCCCATTCCGGCGGTGACGAAACACATATGCGTGCCGGCCAGATGATCCATGATCTCGTCGAGCGATTCCTCGGCCGCGGCGCGACCGATCTCGGGAAGCGATCCGGCGCCCAGCCCTTCGGTGACATGAGCGCCAAGCTGGATCAGCCGCGTCGCCTTGGACATGGTCAGCGCCTGCGCGTCGGTGTTGGCGGCGATGAATTCGGTACCCTGAAGCTGCTCGGCGATCATGTTGTTGACGGCATTGCCGCCGCCGCCGCCGACGCCGATAACGGTGATCTTGGGTCTCATCTCGGAGATTTCGGGCTTCTTGAACTCGGCCATGCCTGTTTCTCCTTCGTCAATTGCGCGCGCTTCACGACCCACCCGCAGACTGCCTTGGGCATATTGCAATCGAGCGGCATGACGCGAATCAGTCCGTTGCGATGGGTACCCCAAAAAGCCAGACAGCGGCCAGAGGTGCAAGTGCATGCGAGGTCAAGATTTGTGATGATCGTTTTGCACAGCGTGGCTCGGGCGCTGCGTGCGCCAGATCTTACCGCAGCGAGCTCGCCGATCCCGCCGATAGCGGCTGCGCGCTGGTTTACCGGCTCGTGCTTGGCATTCCGCCCTCCAACCTCTATGTTGCGATCGCAGATCGCGCAATTGGTTTTGAAATGCCTCCCGACATACCAGCTAGTGACTTGAAAAAATAAGGAAAAGCGCTTGGCGACAGCCACGTCTGTTTTCCTAAAACTCACCAGCTATTTTTACCAGGGACGTGCGGCCGGTCAGGCTGCGGCACCTTCGAAAACCAGAGGTTTTAAATTGAGCGATGCAATTGCGGACGTTTTGAACTGGCTTGAAAGCAGAACCGACATCCAGAGCCTGAGGGCGGCGGTGTGCGACCTCAACGGCATCATGCGCGGCAAGCGCATTCCCGTCGAGCAGGCAAGAAAGGCGCTGGAAGGCAAGCTGCGCATGCCTTTTTCGCTGATCGGACTGGATGTCTGGGGCGAAGACATCGAAGGCAACAGCCTGGTTTTCTCGACCGGCGATGCCGATGGACTGTGCCAATGGACCGGGCGCGGCATTCTGCCGGTGGCCTGGACGGCGCATCCGACGGCACTTGTCCCGCTGTGGCTTGCCGACGAAAGCGGCGCGCCCTATCTCGGCGACCCGCGACGGGCGCTGGCCCGCATCCTCGATCGTTACAAGGCCCTGGGCCTGACCCCGGTCGCGGCAACGGAACTCGAATTCTACCTCGTCGATCCGCAATCGCAGCGGCCGGTCGGCCCTGTCTCGCCGGTGACCGGACGCCGGCTCGATTCCGACGCGGCGCTGTCGATCGACGAAATCGACGATTTCGAATCCTTCATCCATGACGTCTACGAGGCTTGCCGGACGCAAGGCATTCCCGTCGACACGGCCATCGCCGAAAACGGCGTCGGTCAGTTCGAGATCAATCTGAACCATGTCGCGGACGCGTTGCGGGCGGCTGACGATGCGGTGCTGTTCAAGCGCACGGTGAAGGGCATTGCCCGCAAGCACGGCTTTGCCGCCTGCTTCATGGCCAAGCCCTATGGCGACCGGGCGGGCAACGGCTTTCACGTTCATTTCAGCCTGGTCGACGGTGAAGGGCGCAACGTCTTCGACGACGGCACCGACCAGGGCTCGGAGACCATGCGCCATGCAGTCGGTGGCCTGCTTGCGGCAATGGCCGAGAGCACGCTGGTATTCGCGCCGCACTTCAATTCGTACCGCAGGCTGCGCCCAAGATCCTATGCGCCAACCGCGGTCGCCTGGGGCTATGAGAATCGCATGGTCGCGATCCGCATTCCGGGCGGGCCGACCGCTGCTCGCCGTATCGAGCACCGCGTATCGGGAGCCGACGCCAACCCCTATCTGGTGCTTGCGGCCATATTGGGCGCCGCGCTGACCGGCATCGAAAGACAGTTGTCGCCGGGTGATCCGATCGGCACAGACGGCCAGGGACTTCCGCCGGCAAAGCTGCCGCCGGACTGGGCATCCGCGATCGCCGCCTTCGAGAGCGGGACGCATGTGGCGGAGATTTTTCCAGCCATCCTGCGCGACTCCTTTGTGGCCTGCAAACGCCAGGAGCTGAACACGTTTGCGCTCAATGTCAGCGATTTCGAGATCGAGACATACCTCGAGAGCGTCTAGATCGGGTTACGCCAGTACGGCCAAGCTGCCGCGCATCGGCCAATCATGTCCTGGCGGTCGCGATACGGTCGGCAGCCCTCGGGCTTCCTGCGTACCGAACCCTAATCGCGTCAGGCAGGCTCGCGCCAGGGCCGCATTGCTGTCGATGACGAGCAATCCATTCACGTCGTTGAGGCTGGCGGCCACCACCGACAGTTCGGTGCAGCCGAGCAGGGCGGCATCGGCGCCGGTCGCTTGCGCGATGTCGAGCGCGCGCTCGGTTTCAACCGCCGCATCCACGATCGAACCCGCCTTGACGAGGCTGATCGCGCTGTCGACGCACGCCTGAAATTCGGTGTTCGCGGGAAGGCAGAGCTCAAATCCCGCCGCCGACATCCTGTCCTGATAGAAGCCGGAGACCAGCGTGCCCTGGGTGGCGAGAACAGCAACCCGGCCCCGCTCCAGGCTACGACGCGTCTCCGCCACCACGGCGTCGCCGATATGGATGATTTCCGCGCGCGAATTCGCCGCCAGTTGGTCGTACCAATGATGGGCGGTGTTGCACGGCATCGCGACGCAGGCGACGCCGAGCGCATTGAGCGTCGAGACCGCGGCTTTCAAAGGCGCCAGCGGGCCGTCATGGCCGGCAAGGATGGCTTCGGTCCTGTCGGGCAGCTGCGGTACGCTGAGGATCACGGCAGGCACATGTTCGTTGTCTCTGAACGCCTGGGTTATCCGGGTCAATTTGAAGTAGAAGTCAGCCGATGCAAGCGGCCCGAGGCCGCCGATAATGCCGAGTTGGGGACGGATGCTGTCGTCGATCATCCGGCAGGCTCGGCTTCGAGCTGTTCCGAGACGGTTTCAGGCTGTGTCGCCTCCCTGTGGCTGGGAGCGATCATTGCCGTGCTCGCTGCGACGGTGCAGACGCTGGCCAGCGTCATGAACGTGTCCACGGCCGCATCCACCGCGACGAACAAAGCGAACGCCGCCTCGAAGGGAAGCTTCAGGTAGCCGCAGACGATGGACATCTGCGACAGGATGAGCAGGCTGCCCATGCCGCCGGTGGTGAGGGCGAGAAGCGCCGAGATGATGCCGACGAGCACGAGGTCCGAGACGGCAAGTGGGTGGCCGTAGAGTTGGGCGATGAACAGCGCACCCGAAGTGTAGAGCAGCGCCGGGCCTGTACGCAGCAAAGCCGCCTGCAGCGGCACCAGCAGTTCCACGACCACCAGGCTGAACCGCAGGCGCTCGCTCAAAAGGTTGATCACCCACGGCAGCGAGGCGACCGTAGAGCGTGTGGTGATGGCTACCATGAGAAGCGGCTGGCAGGTCTTGATCGTCGTCCAGTAGCTTCGTCGCGACCGGATGGCGATAATGGCAAAGGCGCCGGCAACGAATATGAGGCAGGAAAGACCCATCACCAGCAGGTAACCGCCCATCAGCGTGAGCGGCTTGGTTCCGGTCGACGCGGTCTGGTCCGCGATCAGGATGAAGGTTGCAAAGGGCAACCCCCAGATGAACCAGTTGGTCAGCACCGTACAGGCCCTGTAGACCGCGTTGAGCGCCTGCGTCAGGCTCATGGACGAGGGCTGGGGAATCTTCCCCATCGCGAGCCCGAAAAGCAGGCAGAACAGCAGAACCTGGATGGTCTGTCCCGAGGCCAGCGCATTGAAGACGTTGTTCGGCACCAGGTCGAGCAGGATCGAATGCCCGCCGCTGGGATCCCCATTGGAGGGCGGCGGCTGGAACGGGAAGGCGAGATCGGTGGACACGCTGCCTTGCGAATTGATGAACTCGCCAAGCTCGATGCGCGACTGGGGATTCTCGATCTGGCCCGGCTGCAGGATCAGCGACAAGGTGCCGCTCACCAGCACGGCCAGGAACGACACGACCAGCACGGCCATACCCACCTTACCGAGGTAGCGGACCGATTTCGGGTCCTGGACCATCGCCGTGATGGAGAAGATGACCGACGAGACCAAATAGGGCAGGACGACCATCTTTAGGAAATTCAGGTAGAGTTGTGCGACAGGGCTGATCGCATGGGCAAAGTCTGGATAGTAGAGGCCGCACAGGATTCCTGCAGCAATCATCGCAATCGTCGTCACCGGCGATCGCAAGATACGCCTTGCCGCGAGACGCCAATCGAAAGGCAGGGGTCCGGCTACGTCGGAGATGGCCATTGTCAGGCTTTGCTCCCCAGGCGATAGCGGGCGATGATCTCGTCCGTGTTGAGAATCTGCTGACCCCGCGCGAGGTCGAGATACAGATCGACAAAGGCCGCGAGATGCGGATTGTCCGGCCGCACGCCGACTGCGATCGTATCGACCTTGTCGGTCAGCGTGATGGAGCGCGCTACGACTGTCATCGACGGATCGTCGACCATCAGCTTCTTGATCTCGAAATCATCGCGATAGGCCATGTCGATCGTCCCGTTTCGGATCGCATCGATGATCAGGTCCCAGCTTGCCAAGCGATGGATTTGCGCATGTGGGAAAGTCGTGGCCGCATAAGTGGCGAAGGAAGAGCCCTCGATCACGCCGAGATCACCTGAGAAATCACGGACAATCTGTTCTGGCGGCTTGCCTTGCGCGATACGCGCCAGGTTGAGGCGGTTGGCGATCAGCCCTTGCCGCAGCATGGCGTAGGGGCGGGAATAGATGATCGACCGGCCGCGCTGAAGCGTCCTGCTGAGCTTGCCAATCGCCATGTCGGCCTGTCCGGAACTGACCTGTCTGACGATATCGTCGAACGTTGCGGCGGATCGGTCGAACACCGGCTCGACCCCAAGCGCCGCGGCGATGCCGTGGGCCAGTTCCATGTCTATGCCATTGTCCCCCGATCCGTCGGCCGGGAAGAACGGATTGGAAGCGAAGGCCGGCATTGCGATGCGCAAGACATCGCCGCTCGCGATCGGCTTTGGGGCGTTCTCCGCCTGCTGTCCTGGAGTGTTGGCCGCCCGGGCTTGCGAGATCAGCAACCCGCCGCTCCCGGCCGCAAGCAGTGTACGACGTGTAACCGGCATACGCGTTCTCAATTAGACCGGGAAAGCCAGCAAGATGCACAACCGACGTTAAACAAACGTATATATTACACTGCGCTTTTTTATGTATTGGATAAGCAGCTCATGGCCACAAAATATTAGTGTCGCCTAATGTAAAAGGAATGGCGGAAGGACCGCGTTACTTCCCGCCAGGCGATCAGTTGGCCCTAGGCGATCAGCTGCACTGTCAAAACGTCTCTGCCCAGGGCCGCAGCTCAAGCTCCGAGCTCCAGGCGCTGCGATGCTGGCGATGGGTTGTAAGATAGGCCTCGGCGATGGCGTCCGGCGATAGACGGCGGTCCGGCCGGCCGGGATCGGCCACCTGTCCGGGCGGCTCGATCTGGCCGTCGATGATGAAGTGGGCGACGTGGATGTTCTGCGGAGCGAGCTCGCGGGCCATGGACTGCGCCAGGCCGCGCAGGCCGAATTTCGGCATGGCGAAGCCGGCTGAGCCGGGAAATCCCTTCACGCTGGCGGTGGCGCCGGTGAACAGGATCGATCCGGAACCCCGCGCCAGCAGCCGGCGCGCCGCCTGCTGGCCGACCAGGAAGCCGCCATAGGCGCCGACCAGCAATGCCTGTTTGACCGCTTCGGCATCGAGCTCGGCGATCGGTCCGCGGGTGCGCGCGCTGGCGTTGAACACTGCAAGCGCCAGCGGGCCGGCCTTGTCTGCGGTGTCGAACAGGCTGGCGACGGACGCGACGTCGGCAACATCCGTCTCGACGGCCAGCGCACCGGTTTCGTCGGTCAGAGCGCTGAGCTTCTCGACATTGCGGGCGGCCAGAACCACGCGAAAGCCTTCCCGGGTGAGAAGGCGCGCAAGCGAGGCGCTCAGACCAGCGCCGGCGCCTGCAATGACGGCCACATCGGATGCCATGATTTTTCACTCCTTGCGGATTTCGGCGGAAGCGTTCGCCAGATCAGGCAAGGTCGCGCCTTCGGGGCTGACAGGCAAGAGGTGGCATCTCGGCGGTTGTTGAGCCAGACGGCTGCAGAACCAACGTTGCGCGGTCCAGCATCGCCTGTGGCGCTACGAAGGCCGCTCGGCCTTCAGCACCGAGACCGCCGCTTCGACAGTGGCAAGGCTTGGACCTTCATCCGACCGATATTTTGACGGTAGAATCGTCAGGCTTCGCAAAGCTATCGGCGATCTCATCGATGGGGACTGGAGCATGGTCCCGAAAAGTGGGAAACGGTTTTCGGAAAAGATCATGCTCAACGAGGAAACGACTATGGAACCAATCTGGGCCGTCGGCCTGATGACCGGCACGGTGCTGGACGGTAACATCGACGTCGCGCTGATCAAGACCGATGGCGAACGCATCGAGGATTTCGGCACCTACCGGCTGATGCCCTATCCCGCGTCGATCCGCTCCCTGCTGGAAGAGACGCTGACGCAGGCACGGGCGTGGAACTTTGTCGGGCCGGAGCCGGCGATTTTTCGCACCGCGGAAGAAGCCCTGACGCGAGCGCAGTCGGCGGCGGTCAAGGAATTGGTCGAGGGCTATGGCATGACGATGGCCGACATCGGCGTCGTCGGTTTTCACGGCCAGACCGTGCTGCATCGTGCGCCGCAGGTCGGACGGCTTGGCCAGACAAGGCAGCTCGGCGACGGTGAACTGATGCACGCGTTATTGGGCACCAAGGTCGCTTACGATTTCCGTTCGGCCGACATGCGCGCCGGCGGACAAGGCGCGCCCTTGGCCGCGGCCTACCACACCGCGCTGATGCGCAGCGCCGGCGCCAGCGGCGAGGTGGCGGTGCTCAATCTCGGCGGCGTCGCCAACATCACCTGGTGGGACGGTGCCGACAATGTCGTTGCCTTCGATACCGGCCCCG
Organism: Mesorhizobium sp. M7A.F.Ca.CA.001.04.2.1; assembly: GCF_003998485.1. NCBI lineage: Bacteria > Pseudomonadati > Pseudomonadota > Alphaproteobacteria > Hyphomicrobiales > Phyllobacteriaceae > Mesorhizobium > Mesorhizobium sp. M7A.F.Ca.CA.001.04.2.1. The sequence continues at coordinate 8,424 of NZ_RZQT01000016.1, read as the reverse complement.
CCAACGCACCGCTGAACGATTTCATCAAGTCGAAAGGGCTCGGCGAAATGGACCGCGACGGCGCGCTTGGCGGGGCGGGCAAGGTGGACGAGGAGCGCTTGGCAAAGCTGCTGCAGCACCCTTATCTCAGCAAAGCCTACCCAAAATCACTGGACCGTTTCGACTTCGGCGCGGCGATGGCGGACGGCCTAAGCGCCGAGGATGGCGCGGCGCTGCTCAACGCCTTCACCGCTGCGGCCGTCGGAAAGGCGCTCGACCTCTTGCCGCACCGGCCGAAGAAACTCGTGGTCAGCGGCGGAGGTCGCCATAATCCGACCATGATGGCGATGCTGGCCAGCCGCGCCGGCGTCGAGGTGGTGCAGGCCGAGAGCCTGGGCTGGAGCGGCGACGCGGTGGAGGCGGAATGCTTTGCCTTCCTCGCGGTTCGCGTGCTGCGCGGGCTGCCGATCAGTTTTCCGAGCACGACCGGCGCACCGCGGCCGATGCAGGGCGGAAAACTCGCCGGTTAAGCCAGTTTCTTCTGCAGGAAGATGCGGCTGCGGCCGACGGGGAAGTCGGCAAGTGTTCCAAAGGGCTGATAACCCTGGCGCTGATAGACCTTGGCGGCATTCGGATTGAAGGTGTCGATCCAGGCGTTTTGACAGCCGCGCGCCACCGCTTCATGTTCGGCCGCGTCCAGCATCTTGCCGGCCATGTGCTGGCCACGCAGCCGCTCATCCACCCAGAGCCATTGCACATAAAGCCATCCCCAGGCGGTGTAGCCGGAAATGCCGGCGACGACCGCGCCGGCGTCGTCGCGCACGAACACCGCAAGCGCATGCCTTTCGGACGCGCCGACATCGCCGTCGTTAAACGCCGTCAGCCTTTCGCTGAGAAAAGTGAGGTCTTGCGGCGAGGGATTTGCCGTCGTTTCCAGTGTCGTGTTCATCGCTTTTCCGAGATGGATTGCGTATCGGCATCGCCGCCATTGCGAAATTCGGACGCGGCAATGCCGTAGCGCTTGAGCTTGTCGTAAAAAGTCTTGCGCGGCACGCCGAGCGCGTCGATGGCGGCGCGCACGTCGCCGCCATGGTCGCGTAGCGCATCGCGGATCAGTTGCGCCTCATAGTGGCCGACCCGTTCGGGCAATGCTGCCGCAGGCTCCGGCGAATACGCGCGAACCGTTTTCATCTCCTCGTCCGGGCCGAGACCGAGCGCGACGCGATCGGCGAAATGGGCGAGCTCGCGCACATTGCCCGGCCAGTCATGCGACTGGAGATGATCGCTGACGGCTGCATTCACCTTGGCGACAGGCCGGCCAAACCGTTCGGCCGCCTTGCCGAGGAAATGCCCGAACAGCATCGGGATATCGCCGCGGCGTTCACGCAGCGGCGGAATGCGCAGCGTCACCACGTTGAGGCGAAAATACAGATCCTCGCGAAAATCGCCGCGCTGGTCCGGCCGCCCGAGATCGACCTTGGTCGCTGCGACGACCCTGAGATCGATGCGCCGTATCTCGTTCGAGCCAAGCGGCGTGAGGCTGCGCGTTTCGAGCACGCGCAGCAGCTTGACCTGGAGCGCAGGCGGCATGGATTCGATCTCGTCGAGAAACAGCGTGCCGCCGCTCGAATGCTCGATGCTGCCAATCCGCCGCCGCTGCGCGCCGGTGAACGCGCCCGCCTCGTGGCCGAACAACTCGCTCTCTATGACCGTCTCCGGCAGAGCGCCGCAATTCAGCGCGACGAAGGGTTTTGCGCGCCGCCGCCCCCATCGGTGCAGGAGGTCCGCCACCACTTCCTTGCCGGTTCCGGTCTCTCCCTCGACCAGCACGTCGACATCCATGTCGGCGATCTGGCGCAAGGTCTCGCGCAGCCGTTTGATGGAAGGTGCCTCGCCGATCAGCGGCAGGCCGTCGGCGGCCAGTGCCGCGGCTTCGCGCAGCCGCCGGTTCTCCATCACCAGCCGCCGCTTCTCACTCGCCCGTTTCAGCGCCTCGAGAAGGCGATCGCCGGCATAGGGTTTCGGGATGAAATCGTAGACGCCGTCCTTGAGCGCCGCCACCGCGAGATCGACGTCGCCATGCCCGGTGACCAGGATCACCGGTATATCCGGATCGATCGCCTTGATGCGATCGAACAGCTGCAGACCATTCATGCCCGGCATGCGGATATCGCTGACGACGACGCCCTCAAAATTCCTGTCGACGACGGCAAGTGCTGCCTCGGCGGCGTCGAGTGCGACCACCGTGAAGCCGGCAAGCTCGAGCAATTGCGTGGTGGCGTGAAGGAGGTCCGCATCGTCGTCGACGAGCGCGACCAGCCCTGATCCGTCTGTCATTCAATTCGCCTCAAATCGATGGTGAAGGATGCGCCGCTGCCATTGCCGGGATCGAGCCGCAGCGTGCCGCCCAATTCCTGGACGATCTCCTGCGAGATCACCAGCCCCAGGCCAAGCCCCTTCTCCTTGGTGGTCTGGAACGGCATGAACAGATTGCCAGCCGCCTCCGGACCAAGGCCGGGGCCATTGTCGCGCACCGAAATCAGCACCCTGTCGTCGCGCTCGGCAAGTTCGATCTCGATGCGGGGATCGGGCTGGTCCTTCATCGCGTCCAATGCATTTTGCAACAGATTGACCAGGATCTGCTCCAGCCGGATGCGGCTCGCCATGACCACCGGCGAGGCATTGCCACGCGGCCTGACGATGGTGACGCCGGAATCGCGTATGCGGCCTGACAGCAGCGACAGCGCGCCGTCGATCGCCTCGCGCACCGGCAGCGGCGAAGCGGCGACGCCCGGCCGGCGGGCGAAAGTGCGCAAGGTGCCGGTGATCGCGCCGATGCGTTCGGTCATCGAAACGATCGATGTCAGATTGCCGCTGGCCGATCCGGTCTTGCCGCTGTCCAGAAAACGACCTGCATTCTCGGCATAGGTGCGGATGGCGGCGACCGGCTGGTTGATCTCATGCGCCACGCCGGCGGCGATCTGGCCGAGGATGGAAAGCCGGTTGGCCTGGGCGAGATCGTCGCGCAGTCGGCGGACCTTGGCTTCGGCATTCTCGCGCTCGGCGATTTCGCCGGCAAGTGCGGTGTTGGAGCGCGTCAGCTCGGCCGTTCGGGTGCTGACCCGGCTTTCGAGCTCGGCATTCATGCGCGCCAGCGCTTCCTGCCGCAGCCTGCGCGTTCGCCGGCGCCGGGTCAGCACGTAGGCAATCAAGCCTAGAAGCAGCAAGCCCAGGAGCGTGGTCAGGCGCGCCGTATTGGCGGCCGAGGAGAGAGCAGCGTCGGCGGGCGTCAGCAGCCACAGACGCCAGCCTGGGACTGCACCGGGCAAATCCTGCACCACCTCGACGAACTGGCGTGGTTTTCCGGCGTTGTCGATCGTCGCCAGGCCATCGCCGGCGCCGCGTCTGAACGGCAGCGGCTCGAAGGCAGCATCGGCCAATTGCAGTTGCTCATGGGCGGCGGCCACGTCCTCGGCCGACAGTGGTGCCAGCGCACGAAACCGCCAGTCGGGCTGGCTGGTGGCCAGCACGACGCCTCGTTCATCGGTGACAAAGACAAGGAAACCGCTGGAACGCCAATTTGCCTCGACGCCGTCGAGCTCGACCTTCAACACCGCAACGCCAAGCGGCTTGCCGTTATCGTCGACGCGGCTCGAAAGGTAGAGTCCCGGCCGTCCGCTGATCGTGCCGAGGCCATATTGGCTGGCAGCACCTTTCGCCATCGCCTCCTGAAAATAGTGCCGGAAATTATAGTCGATGCCGACAAAGCTGGTCGGTTCGCCGGCATTGCTGGCTGATATGGCGATGCCTGCCGTATCGATGACATAGATGGCGGAGGCCGAGGCATCGCCGGCAATCGCCTTGAGCTTGTCGTTGAGGGCCGCTTCTTGCATCTTCCCGGCCCGGCGCAGCGCGCCCCGCACAGCATCGTCGCGGGCCAGCACCAAGGGAACCAGGCGCTGCTTTTCGATTTCGCCGGTCAGCGTTCCCGCCGCCAGCGGCAGAGCGGCAAGTGCTGTGTCGCGCAGATTGTCGGCCGCCTGGCCGGAGGCGATGCGCCCGGCGATGGCGATCGCGCCAGCCAGGACGGCAAGGGCTGCGACCACGGCAAGCCAGCGGCCATCGCGCAGCCGGGCCACCGCCTCGCGCAGCAACTCACGGCCGGCAAACCCTTGGGATTCGCTATCGGTGCCTGCCTGCGGCGTCTGCCCTCTCCCTTTTCTTCGCGGCTTTCCGGTCAGTGTAATGCGAAAATCCGCCCAGGCAAACGCCACTTGTGCGGAAATCCGCACAAAAGTATTGTCCGCGCGACCTCTGACAAAGGCGGAAATCCGCGATTCCGGCCTTTCCCCGATCTGGCACGACGCTTGCAAAACTGTTTTCAGCGGCGTGCGACCGGAGCGCCGCGATGGGAGAAGTCACGCAGGCGATCCGTTTTCGCCCATCCGGCCAGGGAGAGTTCGATGCACATCGCAGACCAATCAGGCGCGCTTGCCGCGCAGCGCAAACCTTTCTATGCCCAACTATACGTGCAGGTGCTCGTCGCGATCACCGTCGGCATCCTGCTCGGCCATTTCTATCCGTCGGTCGGCGAGAGCATGAAGCCGCTCGGCGACGCCTTCATCAAGCTGGTCAAGATGATCATCGCCCCGGTCATCTTCCTGACCGTGACAACGGGCATTGCCGGCATGAGCGACCTGCAGAAGGTCGGGCGTGTTGCCGGCAAGGCGATGCTCTATTTCCTCACCTTTTCGACGTTGGCGCTGATCATCGGCCTTGTCGTCGCCAATGTCGTGCAGCCGGGCGCCGGCTTCAACATCGACCCGGCGACGCTCGACGCCTCGACCGTCAACACCTACGCCGCCAAGGCGCACGATCAGTCGGTCACCGGGTTCCTGATGAACATCATCCCGTCGACCATCGTCGGCGCCTTCGCCGACGGCGACATCCTGCAGGTGCTGTTCTTCTCGGTGCTGTTCGGCATCGCGCTGGCGCTGGTCGGCGAGAAGGGCGAGCCCGTCCTCAATTTCCTGCAGGCGCTGACGACGCCGATCTTCAAGCTGGTCAGCGTGCTGATGAAGGCCGCCCCCATCGGTGCCTTCGGCGCCATGGCATTCACCATCGGCAAATACGGCATCGGCGCGGTCATCAATCTCGCCATGCTGGTCGGCACCTTCTACGTGACGTCGTTCCTGTTCGTGTTCATCGTGCTGGGTGCGGTCTGCCGCTACAACGGCTTCTCCATCCTGTCGCTGATCCGCTACATCAAGGAAGAGCTGCTTTTGGTGCTGGGCACCTCCTCGTCGGAGGCCGCCCTGCCCTCGCTGATGGAAAAGATGGAGAAGGCCGGCGCCAAGCGCTCGGTGGTCGGCCTGGTCATCCCGACCGGCTATTCCTTCAACCTCGACGGCACCAACATCTACATGACCTTGGCGGCGCTGTTCATCGCACAGGCGACCAACATCCACCTGTCGATGGGTGACCAGATCCTGCTGCTGCTGGTGGCCATGCTCTCGTCCAAGGGTGCCGCCGGCATCACCGGAGCGGGCTTCATCACCCTTGCCGCCACGCTGTCGGTGGTTCCGGCGGTGCCGGTCGCCGGTATGGCGCTGATCCTCGGCGTCGACCGCTTCATGTCGGAATGCCGGGCGCTGACCAACTTCGTTGGCAATGCCGTCGCCACGCTGGTGGTGGCGCGCTGGGAAGGCGAACTCGACGAGGCCAAGCTGGCGAGGGCGCTGGCGGGCACGGCTGACGACAGCCTGCCGGCGGATGTCGTCCCCGCCGAGTAACCACGCGTGGCTTATGCGTAAAAGGCCGGAGGCATGCTGCCTCCGGCCTTTGTCATGCAGTCGCACGTCAGACGGTGCCGATCTTGCTCAGTGGTGTGTCCGGATATGTGCTTGGGCCGACAGGCATGCGGGCTGCCAAAGTGCCCTCGTCGTCGAACAGCACAAGGCTGGCGGCGCCGACGAGCCCAGCATGGCGGCCGAGCTGTGCTGGAACGACCGGTACGTCGCGATAGGCGCGCATGGCCCGCTGCCTGATGGTTGCCTCGATGGTCGGCGCCATCAGGTCGAGCCCATTGGCGATGCCGCCGCCGACGACCAGCACATCGGGCGAATAGAGATGTAACAGGTTGGTGAAGCCGACGCCCAGCCAGCGGGCTTCCTCGTCCAGCAAGGCCGAGGCAAGATCGTCGCGCAGCCGTGCCGCCTCGACGACGTGGCGGCCGGTCACCTCCGCATCCGCTGACAGGCGCCGCAAGGCAGAGCCGTCGCCGGCCGCCGTGGCGGCGGTGGCGCGGCGGCCGAGCGCGGTTCCCGAAGCGATGGCCTCGAAGCAGCCGATGACGCCGCACACGCAACGCTCGCCCTCATTGGTGATGGTCATGTGACCGATCTCGGCGGCAAGGCCACGGCGGCCATGCAGGATGCGCCCATCGACGACGACACCGCCGCCGATGCCGGTCGACACCGTGACAAAGACCAGCGAGCGAGCGCCATGGCCGGCGCCGAAGCGCCATTCGCCGAGCGCCGCGGCATTGGCGTCGTTCTCCAGACGGACCGGCAGGCCGAGCCGCCGCTCGAGGATGTCGGCAAGCGGTACATCCAGCCAGCCGGTGAGTGTCGGCGGGCCGACGGCGATGCCGGCCAGCGGATCAAGCGGTCCCGGCGCACCGACACCGACGCCGACGACCGACAGTGCCGGGGCTTCGGCATGGACGGTCGCCGCCAGCGCCTCGATCTGGCCGATCACCACGTCTGGACCGGCCTGCGCCTGCGTCGGCACCGCCGCGAATGCCAGGATCTTGCCTTCGCGGTCGACCAGGGCGGCGCGAAGCTCCGTCCCGCCAAGATCGATCGCAAGGGCGGCTTCCGTTGTCATGCCGCGACCTTCAAGCCGCGCAGCCAGCCGATGCGGCCGGCGAGGTCCTTGTCACCGAAGGCGAGCGAACCGAGAACCACGGTTTCGGCGCCGGCGGCACGCAGCAACGGCACGGTCTCGTGGCGGATGCCGCCGTCGGCGGCCAGAACCACTTGCGCCTCACGGCCGGCCTTTCTCAGGATAGCGCGGGTAGCGCCCAGCCTGTCGCAGGCCTTGTCCGACAGGCTCTGTCCCTTGACGCCGATTGCGGTTCCAAGAAGCGTTACGAAGGCGACTTCCGGGACGAAGGCCGTCACCGCTTCCACAGGCGTCTCCAGCCTGAGCACGACGCCCGCCTCGGCGCCGAGCTCCCGCGCCAGCCGCACGGCGCGCAATCCCGCCTCGCCATTCTCGGCATGGACGCTGATCATGTCGGCGCCGGCTTCGATGAACTGGCGCGTCTGCGCCTCGACGATTGCTTCATCGACCATCAGGTGGACATGGATCGGCTTGGCCGTCAGCCCGGCGATGCGGGCGACGAGGTCGGGGAAGAACAGGAAGGACGGGGCGAAATGACCGTCCGCCACATCGATATGATGAAGATCGACATAGGGTTCGATGCGCTTCAAGTCGTTCTCGAAATTGGCAAGATTGGCAGACCAGAGCGAGAATTCGGCGATCATGCGATCGCGTGGCAGTTCGGCGATGGCGGCCGGGCCGGAGAGAGATTTCGAGATCATGATTGGTCCTGCTTGTCAAAATTTGTGTTGAGAAAGCCGCCGATGGCGGCGCGGATTTCGGCGAAATGGCGCTCCTTGTCGGTGGCCTTCGGCGTCACCTCGACAAAGGCGGCATTGGGGATGGTGTCTGCAAGGCTGCGCGCGGTGGCCAGCGGATGGACGAGATCGATGCCGCTGCCGATGACGAGTGTCGGGAGCGCGAGGCCGGCGGCCGCTGCCCGCGTCACGCCGGGCCCATCGTTTGCGATCGCTCGCATCACCTCGGCGAAAACATTCGCATTGGCGCGCGCGAAAAAGCCGAGCAGGGAAGCAAGATTGTCCGGCGCCTCGATGCGAAAGCGAGCCGCCGTGGCGGAGGCCGCAAACGCATCGCGCGCGTCATCCAGCGGACGGCCGCGGATGAGCTCCGCCACTTCCACGTAAGGGCGCATGTTTTGCGATGCCGCGTCGAAAGCCCAGGCAGGGCGAACAAGCACGAGACCTGTGACCCTATCCGGGTGCCGGGCCGCAAGCCGCAAGGCGATTGCCGCGCCCATCGAGATGCCGCCGGCGACGAAACGGTCGAGGCCGGCGGCATCGGCGGCAGCCAACACGTCGTCGGCGAACATCTCGATCGAAAAAGGACGCTTGCTGCCGGCGCCGGAGCCGCCCTGAGCGCGACATTCGACGGTCAGTCGGCGGTATGAAGGACCATCGGGAAAGTTCTGCGCCACTTGTGCCGCATCACCGCCGAGGCCGTGCTGGAAGACGACGGGAGGCCTGCCCTGCCCCGTGTCGAAGACACGAAGCGATGCATCGTCGCGAAGCAGGATCGTTGGCGCGGCGACCATCAGAGGAG